>DATAJP010000003.1:915000-1172717 GCA_036262055.1 Ignavibacteria bacterium | reverse complement strand
CAATACGATGCTTATGGTAACTTCTACAAACAGCAAAGACAACAGACCGATGGACTCAACTCATTATTCTTTGGTCGATTTCACCATAAGGGAAGATATTTTCTTTAAGAAAATTCCGGGATTGTCGCTTTCAGCTTCCGTTTCATATAACGCAAAAAATGCCGCAAATGATAAATCAAACATAACAGGTTTTGATTTATCGGGGAGCTATACCTTGTTTGATATCTGGACTAACTCGCTTGGGCTTAACTTCACAAAAGAGACTGGAAGAAATAAAAAAACAACATTGTCGTTTACATCCGGTGTTCCGGTATGGATGTTAGGAGATTTTTTCTTAATTGCAGAACAAAGTTTTTACAGAGAAGAATTATTCAGATACGGCAACAAGGATGAATTTATTGTAACTGCAGGATTGTCGAAAAGTTTTTAAATAAAAACTCCGTTCAGTATAAAAAAAGAGCTTATTGAAATTTGGAATAAGCTCTTATTATTTAATATCATAAATTTGATACACCACACGCGTTTTTTTATGAGCGCTATGATTTTCATGAGAGTCGTGTGCTTCTTCTTCACCATGTTCATGAACTACATTCTGAGTATATGCAATTAAAACTTTTGCATCGTTAATAATTTTTAAAACAGGAAACGAATTCGATGTGTTCTCTGAAGTAATATATTCAATATTTCCCGGAATACCACTGGCACTTCTGTACTGCAATCCTATTCTATCGTTTTCATTGCTCGTGTTAAGCTCATCCCACACAATAAGCAAATCATTATTTCTTCTTACTGCTATCTGAGGATGCTTTGCAGATGCTGCCGAGCTTATGTTATTCCTTGGTGAAAACGTATTTCCGTTATTTGTTGACTGAGAGAAAAACACTCCACTTCCTCCGCCCATCGTGTACCATACAAAGTTCAATCCTGTGCTGTTTAGTGCAACATCAGGACCAGTATGCGGACAACCTCTGATTACCCAGTTATCATCGCTGATCCTTTTATTTTTAACAAAAGTTTTTCCTCCGTCAAAAGATATTGTATGCACAATATCCCTGATACTGTCATGCATTAAATCACGGTAAGTAACATTTATATTTCCGTTTTTATCGACAAGAAGGTTTGTTCTGCAGCATTCACAACATGGACCTGCAATGGGTTTTTCGTTTTCAAATCCGCGCAAACCGTTTGTTACAGCATAATAAAGAGTAGAACCTTCTTTCGCTATTCTGCGGCTATTATCCAGCCAGATAACCCCTGCATTATTTTCTGAAATCATCGCTATGTCAAAATACCGCTGGTCAATGCTTGCAGTATCTTTGCTGACCGGTTGCGGAGCTGACCATGTTTTACCATTGTCGGTTGACTGAGCATAATATATAAGACCGGCATATTCATTTTGCAGATTAGGTTTATTTATTCCCCAGATAGCTATAATTCCTCCGTCAGGTTTAAATAAAATCTTAGGAAGATTTTCTCCGTGAGGATTAACTTTTTCACTACCCGCAACAATTACGGGAGTTCCAAAAGTATTTCCGCCATCTGTTGATATTGCATAGCACATAACCCGAGACGAGTCACTCATTTCTCTCACCCAGCTTATCACGATATTTCCTTTTCCGTCATCAGTCAGATATGGACATGAGCTGGCAAATGAATCCAGAACAATTTCATTCTTATTGTTTTGTTGAGTTATCTCCGATTCTTTTTTAGTGCAGGATGAAAATACAAACGAAATTCCTGCTAAAAATATTATTATATTTAAATATTTCATTAAACCTATTGCTATTTTTTATTAAAATAATATCCGACTCCAACATTAAAAGTTCTTAACTGTCCCGGACGATATGATGTTCCGAACGCGCTTGTTTCAACCGAAGTTGCATAAACTTCATCTGCAACATTGAGACAATTTACCCATACGTCTAATCCCTTAAACTGATATCCTGCCCTCATATTGAAAATATTAAATCCATCATATTGTTTTGTGTTTTGAGGGTCGGTATAATATTTCCCCATTGCCTGCCATTCCAAACCTATTCTGAAACCTCTAAAAAATGACGGCTTATACGTTATCTCGGAGTTTGCAAAATAAGGAGGTGCCTGGCTCATTTCGTTTCCTGACAAGCTAACATTATTTATAGAGTAACTTATGTATTCATGTTTTGCTATTGTTCCGCCTATTCGTAACCAAACATCATTAATCGGAGAATAATTGAAATTAAATTCAACTCCTCTGTGGCGGGTTTCGCCGACATTTTGATTCTGATATGTTCCGTCCGCTTGTCTTACGCTGACAATTTCATCAAATCCTTCCAACTGGTAAAGAGAAAGTTCAAAATAACCTCTTCCATCATTAAAGCCATACCATCCTCCTACTTCATAATTATTATAAGTAGAAGGTTTTAAATAGGGAACTTTCACCCCTGTGTATAATTCGGTTATATTCGGCGGTGTAAACCCGACACTATAGTTTGCATATATTCCTTTATTATCTGTGAAACCATACGTGATGCCGACTTTCGGTGTAAAATGGTCGAAGTTATTAGTTGTGCTTGGAGCTCCGGTATATGCGCTTGGAGGAAGATGGTTAACAAATTTATAATCCATCCTGTCATAACGCGCAGCTGCAATAAATTTCATCTTTGCTGTCGGATTAAACTCGAACTGTGTATATGCTGCTGTATTGAATAAATCAACTTTGTAATCTGTCAATAAAGAATCGGTTGCTGTATAAGCGTAATAAACATTTTCCGAATTTCTGTCTATGCTTATATATTTTGCGTTATATGTGGCCGGACTGAAATCACCGCTGATACCTAAAATTAATTTCGCGCTCAGGAAGTCAAAACTTTTGCTGTGCTGGATTATGCCTCCGAAACTTTGAAAAGCATCTTCATTAATCTGCCCATTTGCTTTTGAAGGATTCCCCTGAACGTTCGAAATTCTGTAAAAAGGATTTTGCCCTATTGAGGTATTTCTATATAATAGAGTAAAGTTTGTGTTGGTGCTGGAATTCCATCTGTGGCTTAAAGCTGTTTTGAACCTGAATGCATCTACTTTACGATAGGTGAATCTGTAATTACTGGTATAATCTTTATCATAAAAATGAACGCTGTCCAATCCGCCTTTTTGGTCGGTATCATAGTTAATATAATCCGCTGTTGCAGTAAGTTCGGAATTATCGTTAAACACGTAGTCTGCTCTTAATGTAACTGCCCCTTTGCGAAAATTATTATGTAAATTTTCTGCTTCACTCTGGTCAGCAAAATAACCCCCCGCGTAAAAGCCGAATTTATTAATTGTATTCGATATAAAAAAATCAGCCCGTTTATATCCTCTGCTTCCGATTTCTGCCTGAAGTTTTGGTGTTAGAGTAAGTGATGGCGACTGTGTTATAAAATTAATAGCGCCGCCTATTGCTTCACTTCCGTATAAAGAAGATGCGGGACCTTTTATTACCTCAATTTTTTGGAGTGATGCCTGATTAATTTCTATTAAAGCATTATGATTAAAATCACCTATTGTTCTGATTGGAATTCCATCTTCGAGATATAGATAAACACTGTTATAATTTATTGGTTGTCTTATCGACATTGTATGCTGTTCGTTTCCAAGGTCAACCATGTAAACTCCCGAAATTTTATTTACAAGCATATCGAGTCTGGTTGCCTTTGTATCGCTGATAGTTGATTTTGAAATTGTCTGAATCGTAAGAGCAGCTTCGGTTCTCGGCTGGCTTTCGCGGTTTGCAGAAACAATTATTTCGTTCACTTCAAATGCAGACTGTGATAATGCAATATTTATATTTGTGCCTGTCACTGCTATAACTCTTGGTTTATAACCTCCTGCATCAATGTATATACTGTCTATTATATAGTCCGAAGTAAGAACAAAATTTCCGGAGCTATTTGAAAGTGCATTTACAGTTCTGTTGTTTTTATCTGAAACAACAGCTCCTTCTATAGGTTCGTTCGTAAGATTATCAAACACAATACCATTTATTGCAGTTTGAGCTTCGCTATATGTGACGTAACAAAAAAGAAGAATGAGAAATAATAATATTTTTTTCATTAAAAGAGTAAGGAAAAATTTTAATTAGTAAATGTTCATTATTAAATGTCCTTTATCCCCCGACATTTAAAACATTTATAAAATGTATGAACCTGCAGATATAAACCTGCTGTTCAATTTTCAATTAATTGATTAAAATAATTGATTGAAATAAAATTGGAGTGAGTTATGCTTTTGGAGGCGGTTCCGGAAATGAATAGTATTGATTGAAAATACCATCGGAAAAACTATGATAGCTTATAAGATTACTGCTTGAGATATCCTGTTGCAAAAAATTTGCAATTGTATAATCAAGAATTTTGAGCTCGAACTTATTTACGTTGCTTTTTTGGGTATTTGAATCTCCATTTTGCTCAGTTATCTTCTTGTCGAGATAACAGCATGCATTGCAATTCTCGACTACCTTTTCGCAAACTTCATCGATAAGTTTCTGCTGATTGATTTTGAAAAGGACAAAATAAAAAGCAAAATTTGCTGCTTGGAGACCCATAACACAAATTATGCAGATACATATAATATTTTTTAGTGTTCTTTTCATTAAATATCTAATTAAATTACATAAAACCCGTCTCTAAATCAATTTTAATAAATGGGTTTTCATAAAATACCCCGTTTTTCTCATTAGTTTTTCAGCTATGTTTTTTAATAAAAAAAATTGTCTTAATTTAAAAAAATGTGAAAATTCATTTTTAAAAAAAGTCTATTTTTAAACAATTTGAAAGAAATTATAGTTTTTTTCTTCATTTTTAGTAAAATTTATAGTAATGCAGTGCAGTAACTAATAATTTATTTTATAATTTGCTTGTTATTCAATCTGCTTTCAAATATAATTGTTCATAAATTTTAAATACAAAATGAAAGGATATATCGGGGGTACAAACAACATGAAAAAAATACTCTTCATTGTAATGCTCTTTTGTCTTTATGGAAGCTCAGCATTTGCTCAGTCTTCTGCAAACACAAATGCAAACGTTAACATTGCTCTAATCAGAGGTTTGACCATTACCACAACCGGAACAAACACTTTAAACTTTGGTGAAGTTGTAGTAACAACAAGTTCGCAAAACGTTTCAATCACAAATGAAAATGGTCAGAAATTTCTTGTCACGGGTCATCCAAACCGTGCGACCACAGTGACTTATTCCTCTTCAGCCACACTCAACAATAATGCCTGGGTAGGAGTTAACGGAGGAACACAGTCAACTATAACTTTCACTACTAACACAGCAGATGAAACAGGATCAAGTTCAACTTATACCGGTCCTGAAGAATTAGAAAGCGGTGAACAAATTAATCTTCCCAATGTCAGTGGTATCGGAACACTTTATCTCTGGATTGGCGGTTCAATTGCTATTCCCGCAAATCAACCTCAGGGAGATTATGTCGGAACAATTAACGTAAGTGTAGCTTACTAAACCAGTAGAAAATTATTTCTCTGTTAATGTAATTTTTTTTGTGATATTTTATATAACGCCCTATAAAGAAAATTTATAGGGCGTTAATGTTTATAGTAATTTTATAACATAATATTTATAATAATTTTGGTGTATGAAAATGTATATTCAGTCTTAAAAAAATATATAGCCAACAAATTTGGCATTTGTTCAATTATTGTTTTTTTTGCATTCATTAGTTCTGATGTTTACAGCCAGCCCACACAAATTTTTACACAGAATTCCACAGGATATGCAACTATAATTAGAGGAGTAGCCATAAGCTTGGTTGGCTCTAACTCGCTGGACTTCGGCGATGTGGTTGTTACAAACTCTGTTCAGACCGTAACAATTACAAACGAGAACGGACAAAAATTTCTGGCTACAGGTGAACAGGGTAAGTCAATTTTTATAACATATCCATCCACTGTAACTTTGTCTAACTCTGCCTGGGTTGGAGTGAACGGTGGAACGGTTTCTACTTTAACTTTTAATTCAAGCACATTGAAAAGGACAGGCACTAATAGTAATTATGTGAGTCCGGTAGATGTAACAAGCGGTTCCAGTGTTGTGCTTCCGAGCTTAAGCGGTATAGGCACCGTTTATTTATGGGCGGGCGGGTCCATAACTGTCAGTGCAAATAAACCTCACGGGGTTTATGAAGGCACTTATACAATATCAATTGCATACTGACCATGAAGAAAGTTATTTTAATATTGATTTTTTTCATTATTAATGCGAAATTATTTGCGCAAACTATCAAGATTAATGTGATAAATGAATTGAATTTTGGAGAAATAGTCCAGACTGAAGGAAGTGATATATCAAAAACAAGCTCAAGCGCAGCTAAATATACAGTTGTCAGCGATAAAAAAAGACATGTTTATATCGATTTATTATTGCCAACCAATTTTACTAATGGGGCATATACAGTTCCTGTAACATTTGATGCAACGCGAACGGGCTGGAGCATGACTAATAACCCTGCTACAAGCACATCTTTTGATCCGCATCAGCAGCTTCATGTTCAGGTAACTCAGAATAATGCTCCTATTTACATATGGCTGGGAGGAACATTAAATACAACATCAATGACTGAACCGGGACCATATACGGGAACAATAACCGTAAAAGTAACTCTTAATCCTTAAAATTCTTATGAAAAAAATTCTTATTTTAATAGCTTTTCTGATTGTTGCAGGCTCAATTAATGCACAGGTAGTCATAACGCCTTATGTTGTGCTTATTGACAATCAAAATAAATTCGGCACCTATACGGTAATCAACCAGACAAATGAAGAACAAGAGGTTTCAATAAATTTTCAATTTGGTTATCCCGTTTCAGATGAAAACGGTAATGTTACAATGAAGTATGAGGACAATCCAACACCGGGAATGAATGCTCTCAATGAATGGCTTAAAATCTTCCCCAAAAGATTTCTTATTAAGCCGGGCGAAAAACAGACAGTCAGAATGACCGTTGACCCTCCTGCTAATCTTGCTGCGGGGACCTATTGGACAAGAATGGTTACATCGACACAAACTAAAACAATTTTTTCGGATACAACAAGAAACTTATCGGCAAAAGTAAATTTTGTTTTGAATCAAATCACAACTGTAATTTATAAAAACAAACAGTTCAATTCTAATATAGTCTTTAATGAATTGACGGTTAACCAGGATACATCTTCTGTAAACTTTGTATCGGATTTATCAGCATCGGGTGATCAACCTTTCTTTGCACAGTTTGAATATAAAGTTTTAGACGGTTCACAAAATGTAGTTTATGAAAGAAATGAATTTGCGGGAATTTATTTCAATATGAAAAGAAAATATGAGGTTCCTCTAACCGATTTACCTCCGGGTAACTACACTCTTATAGTTAGAATTACTTCTGATGACACTCAGGATATACCAAAAAGTGATAATTTTCCGATTGCGCCAGTTGAAAAAACTATTAACTTTTCTGTTCAATAAATAGAATTCAACAAGGTTTTTTAGGAATGCCTTTTTAGCTTATTTTTAAAGTTATTAATAAAGCTAAAAAGGCATTTCCATTTTTTTATAAAAATGTTAGTTAAAAAACTTTTTTTCGCCAATATTGTGGAATAACAGAGCGCAATCGAATCTTTTTTAAGAAAATTATTGAATTTTAGCAACAATTCTTAATTTTTTCCGGGCCGCCAAACCAAAATCTCAAAAATTCATATTAAAAAACAAACCTCAATTTTATCCAAAATTTCAACACTTCGGAAGCTAAAAAACCTAAAAAGTTAGTAGTAATATTAAATAATTTTCAAATCGTCTAATTCTGTGTATTTTTAAGACATTCTTATATTCACAAAATAAGTCGAATGACTTCAAAAGCCATTTTAAAAAGCTGAAAATTATATTGCAAACCTTTGACAATAAAGATAATTTGAATACGATTATAATATAAATAATTATTTGTATTATGATCGGGGGTTATTACAAAAAGGGGGTTATCACGGTTACTTGCTCTAACAACACACCGAAAACAACAATTCTTAAAATCCCTTTTTGATAGCATTTGTAAGTTAGTTTAATTGATTACACAACGATAATTATAACATTATTAGGGGGATTTTTGGGAGTAAAAAATTTTTTCTTTTTTACAGTTTTATTTAGTTTTTTAGTTTTGTTTACAGGCATTTCTGCTTTGTATTCAAACAACTTACCACTGAATTACGTTTTTGCAAACGATCCCAATTCAGATTTCCCTTATTCAAGTAACCCTGGTTCAAACAATAATAACCCATCAATTTCTGCCGGTAATCCCGAGAATTTAAATAATAACCCAACTAATAACCCAACTAATAACCCAAACAATAACCCAAACAACACCTCTAACGACCCTACTGCGTTTTATAACCCCTTTGAGAAAACCCCAAAAGATGTTCCTTCAGGAAGCAACTACTTTGTAAAAAGCGGACTATCTGAAGAAGTTTTTTTAAACCTAAGTTATGAAAAGCTTTTTGCATATCCTCTTTCTGCAGTTCTTTCGGAAGATAAGATTTATTTACCTGTAGTTGAATTTTTAAAAGGATTGAAAATCAATTATGAGGTTAAAAATTCAAAGAAGCTGATACAAGGACTTTTTATATCGAGCAATCAGAATTATACTATAGACTTCGAGCACAAAAGCGTAAAAATTGGTGAAAAATATATTCAGTTCAGTGAGACTGATTTTATGTTACTGAACGATATATATTATATCCACCCTGCTATTTTTGAAAATTTATTCAATGTAACAATTGAGGTTAATTTTAATAAGCTTGTAGTTGAAGTAAAAAGTCCGGATAAATTGCCTGCCATGATTTATCATGAGAGAGAAGTTGGAAGAACTGAGCTTAAAAAAAATGAAGAGCATATTACGGTGCCTTTAGTATATAAAAAGGAAAGAAACTATTTAAATGCAGGATTTCTGGATTATTCCATTTCATCTAATTTTATGAAAAATTCAGATCCGGCATATAACTATAATCTCGATCTTGGAACCGAGCTTCTTGGCGGAGACCTTAAGACTTCAATTAGCGGAAGTTTTGAAGAAAATAAGTTTAAAAACACGACAGGTAATTTTTTATGGAAGTATGCTTTTAATAAAAATTCGTTTTTAAATCAAATTTTTGTAGGTCAGTTGAACTATACAGGCAGATATAATGGGATAGTAAATGGAATTCAGATAACCAATACGCCTGTTGAAGCACGCGTGTCCTTTGATAAATATACATTCACCGAAAGAACCATTCCTAATTCTGATGTTGAATTATATATTAACAATCAGTTGTATGATTATCAAAAAGCTGATGCTCTTGGAAACGTATTTTTTGAAATTCCTCTGAACTTCGGTTCAAATTATATTTACCTGAAGATATTCAGTCCGACGGGAGAAATAATAGAAAATGAAAAAAAGATACAGATACCGACAGGATTTTTACCTCAGGGATCGATTGACTACAATGTTTCTTATGGTGAATTATATGATACGAAAGAAAAGCTTCTTTCCGGCGATGTTTCAGTCGGTATAACTAATTGGCTTACCAACAGCGCAGGTTTTGAAAAAATTACAAGCGCTGATGAAAAACTCACTTTTTTTAATTCAGTTTCAGCAAGATTATTTTCACAATACATATTTAATGTTACTGTTGCTCCAAAGATTTATAATCGCGCAGTCTTAAATGCTTCTTTTCTATCTAATTTATATTTTGAGGCGGGATATACAAAGTTTGAAGATAATAAAATATACAATAAAGCCGGAATTTCAGCAGAATCTCACTTTAGAGGAATAGTGCCTTTTGAATTTGCCGGAGATAATTTTGTAACACAATTTCAGGTTAAGAATACCAATTATTATAATAACACTGCTGTTTTAAAAGCAGATTTAGAACAAAGTTTTAATTTCGCAGATTTCCGCACATCGTTGAGATTCAGCCATACCAGAACTAACATTTCTTCAATTGGAGAGAACCTTGAAAGTGAGAAATCAAGCATTATAGCAAATAAAATATTTCTTGGAACGGATTACATGCTTCCAAGCTTCGGATTTTTAAAAAGAAATATGCTTAATTTGAATGTTAATTATAACGTGTCAAATAAGGAATTTGAAAATTTTCAGACTACGCTTACTACAAATATTACAAATAACTTCAAAGTTCAGCTTAAGTATCAGACAAACTTTAAACCCGGCAGCAATGATATAAGTGCACAGTTTGTTTTTGACCTTCCTTTTGTAAGAAACTTTGTAACTGTCGGTCAGAACTCAATGTCCACTTCAGTTCAGGGAAGTGTGGGCATGGACCTTAATTATAAAAAGGTCTTGTTATATAACAGAAATCAAGTTGGCACAAGCGCAGTATCTTTCAGAATGTTTTATGATGAGAATAATAATGGAAAATATGATACTGGAGAAGAGATATTAAAGAATGGTAAGCTTAATTTTAAACAATCAGCGGCATTGGATAATTCCGATGAGGATATTTTGCGCGTAACCGAATTAGTGCCAAATCAAGAGTGTGTTGTTGAAGTAAATGAATCTTTTCTTACAAACCCGCTTCTTATACCGAAATACAGAAGATTCTCATTTATTCCATCCGCCAATATTTACAAACCGATAGACATACCTTTTAATATGTCGCAAGAGGTATATGGTTCGATTACAGTAAAAAACGGGGAGCAGGAATTAAGATTCGGAGGAATTGAGGTTATAGTGAAAAATTTGGAAACTAATGAACTAACAACTCTTTCCAGCTTTTTTGACGGGGGTATTTATGCGCTTCAATTTATGCCGGGAAATTATGTGGCTTATGTAAAACCAAGTCTTCTAAAAAATCTTAATGCTGTGTCATATCCTGAAAAAATTACTTTTACAATACCCGGAACCAAAGAAAATGGTTCAGCACCGGAACTTGATTTCACACTCGAAATTCAAAAATAATTTTATTACTCGTTTTCATTTATAGTCTGCAGTGGAATTCCGGTAGTGTCTTTTTTGTATTCAAAAACCACCTGTTCACCTTCATCAAGAATTTTTATCTTATCTTTATAAGGAATTAAAACTTTTTCTCCATAAACATTGTGAGTTGTATATTTTTCAATGAGTTTTTTTAAAGTTACTGCCGGCTGGTCGGTATTTGAGCCATAAACGCTAGAACCATAATGAACCGGAATCATATATTTTGCTTTTATGTCATCAAATATAAGCAGAGCTCCGAATGTTGCAACGTGATTTCCAAAATTTATTTTTTCACAATCAGCACAGGGACCAATCGGAATTAAAGCTAAATCGACAGTAAACCTGTTCCCTAAAGCTTTATATGCTTCTCTGTTATATTCTGTATCACCTGCAAAAAATACTGTTATATCTTTGTACTCAATCATATAACCTGTAAATCCATATCCTGTATACTGGTCAACATAAAACCTTCCTCCGGAATGGTCAGCAAACACTGTTGTAACTTTAACATCTTTTATTTCCATGGTTTCTCCAAAATAAAAATCTTCAGCGCTGTTTCCAGTTCTCATGCTGTAAGTCTGCATATTATAATGCTGCAAATATTCTTCAACACCATAAGGATAAACGAGAGCTGCATCGGGAAATCTGGTGTCAAGCTCTCTCAAGCTTGTCAAGCTGAGATGATCCATGTGCGCATGTGAAATTAAAATCATATCAAGTTTCGGAATGTTTTTTATATCAAGCCCGGCTTCAACTTTTCTTAACATTAACTCACCGATTACATCATCGAAAACAGGGTCAATGAGTATTACCTTATCTTCAATCTGAAGCAATACGCTTGCATGTCCAATCCATAAAGCTGAAAATCTCACCGAATCGCTTATGGGGTACTTCATTTTATATTTAACCCTTTCGGGTTTTCCGCCAAAGACATCCGGTATTCCGTTAAGAACTTCATTAATAGCGGCGCAGCTAAAAAAAACAGGAATAAATAAAATAATTATACATTTCGCAAATAATGATTTCATATAGCTCTATTTTTAAAATATAAAATAAATCTCCATAATATATTAAACTTTTTTAGCTTTGTTTAAGTTTCTTATATTAGTATTTATTTAGCTGAATAAACTTTATTAATCGTGCCAAAATCACTATTTTAGCAAACCATTCAGCTCAGTTACCTTAAATTAATAGTTTATTTTATTTACTTGCATAATTATTCATGATATTAAAATCACTATTTTTATTTATAATTTTTTTGGTTCTAAATTGTAAAGTAAAAGCAAATGATATTTTATCTGTACAGGAAAATATTAAGAGCATTAATTGTGAAATTAAAACACTGCAGGATTTAAAAAGGTTTTCTGAGGAAAATATACATAAAAAAAAGCGTTCCCAGGCTGATTCATTAAACCTATCCGATACAATTAAACAAAACACTTTTTTTCTTGACAGCAATATGACTGACAGCAGTAAGTTTGTAAAAAAATCAAATGATACTGCAAACATAAACCTTCGTTTAAATGATGATAAAGATAACATAGAGTTAATCCGGAAAAAAAATGTTATAGCTTTATCAACAGAAATGATGCTTCTTCAGCTCATACCATTAGGTATTGCTAAATTTATTACAAAGCCCGGCTGGGAAGAAATATCTTTTAGGTCATGGTGGGAAAATATTAAACACGGGTTTACTTATGACACTGACAATTTTTTAACCAATCATTTCTCTCATCCTTATCATGGTAATCTCTATTTCAATGCTGCAAGAACAAACGGTTATGGATTCTGGGAATCTGCTCCGTTTGCATTTTTGGGAAGTGCTGTCTGGGAATACTTTGCAGAAACATTCCGGCCATCCATTAATGATTGGATAAACACAAGTGTATCAGGAGTTAATTTAGGTGAAATGACTTATAGGATTTCAAATATGATAACAGATAATAGAGCCAGAGGTTTTGAAAGAGTTTGGAGAGAAATTCTTGGAGGACTTGTAAATCCGGTGAGAGGAGTTAATCGTTTAATTACGGGTGAAGCAAGCAGGGTTTATGCCAATACACCTTTTAGAAAACCTAAATACTTTTCATTTTCTGTTAACGGAGGCATAAGAAGAATAATTAATCAAGGTTCGGATATTACAAGAAATACTTTTTTGGAAGGACTGTTTGGTTTTGATGTTAATTACGGCGACCAATTTGAAAGTGATTTAAAAATTCCGTTCTCAATTTTCTTTGTTACGGCTTCAATATCCAATAAAAGCAGTTACAGAGTTTCCGATTTACGTTCTTATGGCATCTTAACAGGATGGAAATTGAGGGATGATGAAAAAGTAAAACACAGTTTTTCAATATTATTATCATATGACTTTGCAAGTAATTCAGCGTATGAGTTCGGCGGTCCGTCTCTTTCAGCAAATCTCGGTTCAAAATATGAATTTAATAAAAAATTCAATGTAATTGGAAATGTAAATGTCGGAACATTGCTTATGGGAGGAACTCCGGATGATTTTTATAACGGAGCTGAAGGTAGAAACTATGACCTGGGAACAGGATTGATTGCAAGAGCATACGCTTCATTCAACGGACCCGGTTGGCAGTATGCAAGCTTAAGTTACACTACGTTTTGGTTTTGGACACAATCGGGCACTCCCGGTTCAAAACACCATGTTTATAATTTTAATGCTACAGGAACATTGCCGATTAATGCATATTTTGCAATCGGCGGGTCTTTAGGTACTTATTGGAGAACAAGCAGATACCCTATACAGGGTGAGATAAGAAGAACAAGCCCTATCGCAAGAATATTTGCCATATTTAAATTTTAAATATATGATGAATAGTTTATATAAAATAATTTTATTTTTTATATTAATTATAACGTTGAATTTTCAATATTCCTTCGGACAGGATTCTCTCAAAAAAACAGATAAGAAATCCGAGACAAGTTCATTTTTTTCTTTGCAGGGAACATATGTCAGGCATCTGGGAAATTTCGGAAATGTCTGGTCGCATACTACGGGAATTTATGGGATTTACGGAATAAATTATCCGTCTAATTATGTTTTAAATTTTAAAACAGGATATTTAACTCTGCATAACAAAAAGGACATCAACTTTCCTGAGAACTCAGGTTCAACCATAATCCCTGTTGTAATCGGCGGAAAATATTTATTTGATTTAAAAATTGCACAGCCCTATATTTCTTTCAATAATGGAATAAATATTATTTCTCAGAAAGTTAATTTGAACGGGGAAAAAGAGGAAAAGACTCTCGTTAAATATTACTGGCAGACAGGTGTGGGAACATATGTTAATCTATATAAAAACTTAAAACTTGATTTATCGGTAAATGTTAACTCTCACTTTTATCAGGACGATGCCATGATGACAGGATTTGAGTACAATCTTGGTATCGAATATTTTTTAAAATAAAATTTTAGTTTTATCTTTATTAACAATTCAACTCTTCAATTTTTTCTAAAATCCAATTTCGGTTAACTAATTCCTTTTCTTCTATAATTTTATCTTTTAATTTTTTCAGTTTAAACCGGTCAGGTTTTAATCGTAACTTTGAAAGCGCATCAAAACATTCTATCATTTTTTTGAATATTTGTCTATAGCGTTCTGAGATTTCCGTTTCATTATTATTAATCCAATGTTTGAATGCATCAATTTTTGAAAACAAAGATTCAGCCGCATTTGTTTCATAATAAATCCGCATCAATAATGTATCGCTTTCGTATTTGTACAAAGAGTCAATGTTCCTGACTTTTGAAAGATTTATTATGGCTTTATCGTATTGCTTCATATCAAAATATAATCTGCCGCAACTTAGGAAATAATTGCTTTCAATATGCTCTTTTGGCTGTAAATCTTTAAATTCATTTATGAAATTCTGTGCCCATTCAAATTCACCGCAGTTTCCTGCAACACTTACAGCGCCTCTGTATACTGTAGGACGCAAACGGTTTTCTTTGTTCCATATTTTGTTATCACTCATTGTTTTATACAATTCAAACGCTTTATAATCATACTCTCTAACTCCACCGAGGGATTGGGTTCTGCAATAATTTATTAAAGCAACAAACGCATCGGTTGCATATCCCCGATTAATCTTCTTAAAGTTCATTAAAAGAAAATCATAAAGCTTGCTGAAATTTTTATTATCATAGTGAATGTATAACATTACTAAATAATAATTCAACAAAAGAAATGAATCATTTTTAAATTCATCAGGGTCGTTCTCAATAATGCTTTGTGCTGTTTCAAAATACTTCGGTGCATATCCATAATTAAAAAAATTTCGTTTTTTATTTAAAATGCGTTCGCAATTCTTAAAATATCCGGTTAAAAAAGATTTAATAGTCTCATTGTTAATAATTTTAAATATTTCTTCCATGTCTGATGCTTTGGCATTCACTGCATTTAGATAAGCAAATTTTAAACCGTAAAGTTTGAGATTATTTCCAATTGTGCTGTCATCAAGCAAAACCACCGACTGCCTGCTTAACATTTCATTATATCTTTTTACAAACAACTTATAATCTCTTTTTTCTATGAAAGCTCCAAGTTTGTATAAATTTTTCCCCTGCTCATCGTTCATAAAAGCTTCTTGCATCAGAAATTTCTCTGCAAGCAATTTTAGGTCTGAGCATAAATTTCTTATTCTGCTTTCAACAAATTTTTCATCAGGGTAAATTTTTTTAAAAATTTCCTCTTTTGGCAAATTTTCAACGTTAAAGTCAGGATAATATTTTTTTAAACATTCCCATAATAAAATTACTTTTTTTTCTTTATTGAAATACTGCGATTTGATGAATTCATCAAATTTAAAAAATTCGTTTTTATTGAATCCTTTTAAGGTGGAAATTAAATTTATACTTATCATAAGATGCAAAATAGTTATAAATATTTGAAAATAATACAAAAATCATATTTTTTTCATATTCTTTAAGGTGCATATTGTTATAATTTTCTTTGCCTAAATATTTGAATTAGCTTAGCTTGATAAAAAATTCGAGGCAATGAAAAATTCAAATTTAAAATTTCAAATTACGGGCGGGTCAGCAATATCACAGATACATTTCGATTGCCTCGAAATAGCAGATTCGCCTGTTCATTTATTAAGGAGTTTAAAATGAAAAAATTAATATTAATTATTTTAATGACTATTTTTTTTACCGATGTATTTTCTCAAATCAGTGTTTCAGGTTCGGGCTGGATTTGGCAGGAACCGATGCCTATGGGAAATGGAATATTCAGTATTGCAAGGGCTCCTGATGGAACCATTTACATATGCGGTGAGCACGGTACATTATTGAAAAGAATTAATGATTCAACTTATATCACCATGAATCCTGTTGGTGAAGGAGATTTAAAAGATATAGAGGTTATTGAAAATACTCAAAAAATAGTTGTGGTTGGAAGAGATGGAGCAAAGATTACAACAAATGCAGGAGGCAGCTGGGCAACTCTTGCACAGGGATATGCAAATTTAAATACAGTTGATTCAAAAGGACCAAATATTCTCGTAGCGGGTAATAACGGGAAAATTCTTCTTTCTGTAGACCATGGAAATATATTTACTCTGGCATTTAATAATCCTGCTTCGGACATACAAAAAATAAATTTTCTTCCGGGAGCTGATCCTCGTGCTATAGCAATTGGTACTAACGGAAAGATATACAGAAGCTTGGATGGTGGTGCAAACTGGCTTGATGTAACAAATCCTTCGGGAGGTGCAAGCTTGCTTGGAGTTTCATTTTGTGATGCAAATACGGGAATGATTGTAGGTGCATTTAATCAGATATTAAAAACTACAAATGGAGGAAGCACCTGGTTTGAAATACTGGGAGGTCCCGGTCTGCCTCTTAATGAAATATTTATGAAAAGTGCTTCCGAAGCATTGGCAGTAGGTGCAAACGGTAAAATTTATCGCACTTCAAACGGCGGAAATAACTGGTCAGTGGTTTACACTGATCCATATGGAGAGACTATTTACTACATTGAGTTTTTCCCTGAAGAACCTAATAACGGATATGCTTGGGGATGGTCGGGACAAATAGTAACAACTGATGGAGGGTTAACCTGGTATAACCCCGATATAAATGATTTAAGAGAAATAAATAAAGTATTTTTCTTTGATATATTTGGAGAAAACGGAGTTTGTGTTGGAAATGCAGGCCGCATTTCCACAACATCAAACAATGGTACAAATTGGCTAAGTGCATCAAGTGGAACAACTCTTGATTTGAATTCGTGTTATTTTATTAATTCGTCAACGGGGTGGGCTGTTGGTGGAAAAGACAGTCCTCAACAGCGCATCATTCTTAACACTGTAAACGGCGGTCTGACCTGGACAACACAGCATACGGCAAATTCCGGAATGCTTCATGATGTTGAATTTGTAAATGCATCCACAGGGGTTGCAGTTGGAAATTTCGGTGCGATTTTGCGAACCACTAATGGCGGAAATAACTGGGTAAGCATTTCAGGTGTCACGTGGACTATGTATGATATAATGTTTCTTAATGATAATACAACAGGCATTGCTGTGGGTGAAGGAGGAAGAATATTCAGAACAACGAATACAGGCCTGAATTGGACACAGGTGAATGTTGGAGGTTTTTTGGATACACAGTTTGGGGTGGATTTTTTTGATGCAAACACCGGTATTTCAGTCGGTTCAGCCGGATCAATGTATAGAACTACCGATGGTGGTCTTAACTGGGTTCGGCTGCCGCTTATTACGCAAAATACTTTAAAAGATATTACTTTTACAATTGGTCAGACTGCATATGCATGCGGTTCAAATTTAGGAAATGATTGCTCGGTTATAAAAACTACAGACGGAGGGTTAACATGGACAAGACAAAATACAGGTACAAATAAACTTTTAAATGCTCTTTATGGCATTGATAATAATACAGTGTATGCCGTTGGGGAAGGGGGAACCATACTTAAAACAACAAATGGAGGTGCAGTCGGAATACAAACTATTTCAAATGAAATTCCCAAGACTCACTTGCTTTCTCAAAATTATCCGAATCCTTTTAATCCATCGACAAAAATAAAATTTGAAGTTCCGAAATCATCTTTTGTATCCATAAAGATATATAACATACTTGGGAAGGAAATTTCGACAATTGTTAATGAATATCTAAATGCTTCGACTTATGAAGTAGAATGGAATGCAATTAATTATACAAGCGGAGTATATTTTTACAGGATGGAAGCAGGTACATTTATTGAAACCAAAAGAATGATGTTAGTAAAATAATGACATAAAAAAGCCGTGTCTTAACAGGCACGGCTAAAATTGCTTAAAAAAAATGTATTATTTTGTAAGTAGCATTTTTTTTGTTTCTTTATAGTCAAGAGTTTGTAAAGTATAAAAATAAACTCCCGATGAAAGCCCTGTTGCATCAAAAGAAAATTCATGAGTTCCTCCGTTAATCTCGCCGTTCAAAAGTACAGCTACTTCTTTTCCTAATACATTATAAACTTTCAAAGTCGCAAATGTTTTTGTCGGTAATTCAAATTTAATGCTTGTTGAAGGATTAAACGGATTCGGGAAATTTTGGTGTAAGCTAAAATTAACAGGATGGGTTTCGGGCTCAATGTTTGTTATGGTTCCGTCACCTCCATAAAAACAAATCACTCTTCCTTCGCGATTGCCTCCAAGAAATTCATTTACTCCATTTGTATCGATATCTTTTAAAACGGCAGCTCTATCGCCTCTCTGGTTTAAAGTTGTCCCGAAACTATAGTCAAACAATATTGCTCCGCTGTTGCCATTGAGAACAACCAGACGCGGCTGAAGCTGCGTAGCAATAACTATGTCATCAATCCCATCACCTGTAATATCATCAAGATTATCGATGCCTCTCAAATAAGAAGAACCCAGAGGATTTTGCCAGATGATTGTTCCTGTTTTTGAGTCAACCCTGCAGGCAACCTGCGGAGCCGATGCCGAAAAATCTATTGAGCCGTTTCCGTTTGCATCATCGAGCAAACAAATTTTGCCGTTATTGCCTGAACCCAAGTTTGATGCCCAGATTTGCGTACCTGAGTTTCCTGAAATCGCAAAAATTGAACTATTGAAACCACCGAGACCGATGATATCTTTTCCGCCGTTATTATTGATATCAGGAATTTCTTTTAAAGTCCATATATTTCCGGGAGCGGTATAGTTCCAGACAATGCTTCCTGCAGTGTTAAGACCTACAACACCATATGGCGCACCGTTGTTATTAACTCCGATTGCTGCGCCGGTTTCAATTGCAATTGCGTCATCAGTAAACGGCTGGGACATGGTAGAATAAAAAATTTGCTGCCCGTTAACTGCATTGAGGCAAATTGCTGCATGTCTGCCGCCGCTTGTTACGCCGCTTGCAGACACAATTACGTCTTTTATTCCATCGCTATTGAAATCATATTTTATGCTGATGGCTTCAATGTCACCGTCATTTGTTGTAGTAGGATTTCCGTAAGACCATAATACTGCTCCGTTGTTCCCGTTAAGAGCATATACCATTTCATTTCCGCCGCCGCATCCTATTACAACATCATAAACGCCATTGTTGTTAACGTCAGCAATTTCCATTGCATCTTCCCACTCAACGGAACCGGTATTTATTGACCCAAAGTGTGTACTGTATTGCCAGAGTAAATTCCCATTTAGTCCGCTGTAACAAAGCGTCCAGTAATTTCCCGTTGCAACAACAACGTCATTAACACCATCTCCGTTAACATCAGGAATTTGTTTTAAGCTTTTGATTTGTTTATCCTGAACCGTTGTTCCCGGATTATTTGGGACGGTAATTTCCCATACTATATCGCCAAACTCCCATCCTCTTGGTTGTGACTTTGAAATGTTATTTGAAAGCAGAACACACGATAATGCAATAAAAGTAATTAAATATTTCATTTTAAAAATTAAATTTAGTTAATAAAAAATAGAGAATTTACATTAAATTTAAAAGCAGGTTTTCAATTCATTTAACCCAATATTAACGCTTATTATCAATTTTTTCATTAAAAATATTTTTTTATATGCAAACTATTGATAAATTTATCGAGATAAAGAAAATGATTTTGTTGAAATAAAATTAAAGATTTGTTTCGGATGTAGGTCGGGATTTAAAAACTTTGTAAAGATAAAATAAAGAAGGAAGTATGAAGCACGAGCCGATTAAGAGCGCCCATGCAAGATTGGTTATTGTTGCAGTTGGAGCAGCAGCCTGGTATAAATTCAATCCTGTTCCGTTTTTGTAAATCAACATATAAGGTGAGTAAACCATAACCCAGGTAAGCACAACCATTGTTACCTGAAAGCCCGCAGTTAATCTTGATAAAAGAACTTTTTCTTTTTTTAATGCGCGCCATAAAACCGGTAAGGAAATTGTAGTGAGAATTATTGTTATGATTGCAAAAGGATGGTCGAGGAATCTTTGTGTTAATCCTGCGCTTGTGATTTCAGAAGTTAGAAAAACCAATCCGCCTGAAACAACCATTGCTATCAGTAATTTTCTTCCAACTCTGATGAAATATTTTTTTGTGTCTTCGTCATTCGTTTCACCGATTAGATAAACCGATGCAAGGAATCCGAATATGCATACAGTGAATAATCCTGTCATTATGGAAAAGAGATTGAACCAATCCAATACATATAAATCCAAAAAATTTATTGCTTGAGGATTTATTCTTTGCGAGGTTAATGCGCCTGCAACAACTCCAAAGAAAAATGATGTCCACAAACTTGAATATTTAAAAATAAGGTTATAGTATTTTTGTGATTCGTCTTTGATTGCATCATAATGCCTGAACGTGAAAGCAGTTCCCCGCAGAACAATGCCGACAAGTAAACAAGTCAAAGGTATATGCAAAAAAATTGAAACTTGTGAGTAAACATCAGGAAATCCCATGAATAAAATCACAACGATGATGATGAGCCACATGTGATTTGCTTCCCAGATTGGTCCTATTGCTTTGCCGATAATCTCTCTTTGAGCTGCGCTTTTATTTTTCTTTAAGAAAAATTCAACAATGCCAGCACCGAAATCTGCGCCGCCGAGAAGAACGTACAGCACAAGAGATAAAAATAAAAATATAATTACAACTTCAAGCATTTATGTTGTTATTCCTTTAGGATTATTTTTAAACTTAATTTCAACAGCTTTTATTTGTCTTTTTAACAACCAAATGACAACAACTGATAAAAACAAATAAAGCACAGTGAATAAAATAAACGGCACTATAAGCCCCGGCATCGGGGTAACGGAATCAGCTGTCCGCATGATGCCGTAGATTATCCACGGCTGTCTGCCGACTTCGGTTACAGTCCAGCCCGCTTCAACCGCAATGAAACCAAGCGGTGTTGCAATTGCAAACAATTTCAAAAATTTATTGTTGTAAATCTTATCACGCTTACGCCAGAGCAAATAAAAATAAATTAATGCTATTATCATTAAAAGAGAACCTATCCCAACCATAATCTGAAAAGCATAGTGAGTGATTGCAACAGGAGGCCAGTTCTCACGGGGGAATTCATTCAGACCTTTTACCTCAGCATCAAAATTTCCGTAAGCAAGAAAACTTAATGCTCTCGGGATTCTTATTGCAAAGTCAACCGTCTCTGTTTGTTCATTTGGAATTCCGCCGATGATTAAATCTGCGGGAGCTTCGGTATGAAAATGCGCTTCCATTGCAGCGAGTTTTACCGGCTGGCGTTTAGCAACATCTTTCGCAGAGTAATCGCCGCTGAGCGGCATCATTATGGCAAAGATTCCTCCCCATACCGCGGCAATCTTGAAAGCTTTCTGATGAAAAACATTTGTTTTATCTTTTAGGAGTAAAATTGCGTGAATGCCTGCGACTGCAAATCCCGTTGCGACGAACGCGGCGAGCGCCATGTGCAACGCTTGTGAAAACCATGCATCGTTGAACATCGCTGCCCACGGGTCGATGTTAGATGCTTGTTGAGTAATAGGGTCCCAGTCAAAACCTGCAGGTGAGTTCATCCATGCATTTGCAGCGACGACAAAAATTCCCGATGCAACTCCGCTGATTCCGACTACAATTCCGACGAACCAGTGAAGCCATTTGTTGAGACGTTTCCATCCGTATAAAAACAATCCGAGAGCTATTGCTTCGAGAAAGAACGCTGTTCCTTCCCATGAGAATGGCATTCCAAAAATCGGTCCTGCGTGCTCCATGAAAGTCGGGAACAGAAGTCCGAGCTCAAACGAAAGCACCGTTCCCGAGACAGCGCCGACTGCAAAAAAAATTGCAACGCCTTTTGACCATGCTTTTGCAAGCTCGAGATAAACGGGCTGACCTGTTTTGTTGTATTTATATTCCGCCGTTGCCATAAGGAACGGCATTGTCATGCCTATGCAGGCGAAGATAATGTGGAAGCCAAGAGAGACCGCCATTTGCAGCCGTGCGAAGAGTACATCTTCCATATCCGTTGAAAGATTAGATACACAAAAATACTTATACATTTTATTTATAAAAATGTAAATTAAAATGAGTTGCACCGTATTCCCAAAAAACAAAGCATTGAATTTTTATTCAAAAAGAGTTGAATTAAAAATTTTACTCCATAAACTTCAACAATAAAATGAAAAAACTAAAAAATATTTTACCGGTCATGGTTATTTTAGTATCCGCCTTTTTTGTTTTATCATGCAACGAAGATATCGTTGTTCCACCTCACGATGTAAATTTTGATTTTTATCCTTATGAATATTCCGATGGTCATTATTTTTTTGATACGCTTTATAAAGCAAGCTTTCTCGATTATTATAATAACACAACAGGAACATTAACAGAGCATACAATTCAGAATGAAGTTTTAGTAAACGATACGGCAACGTTTGAAGTCTGGATTAAAATCAGTATTACTGATTCGGCAGGTGTGTTTGCATATGCTCATACGATGCTGTACGAACAACCGGTAGGCGGATATTCCGACACACTCAAAACCGGCAATCCTGTTTTGGGAAAAAAAATGTACGGCAGATTCAGAAGAATGCACCCATATGAATATGCAATGCACTCTAAGCCGGGATTTATTTATTTAAAATATACCGGCGAAGATGATGTTGTTGCCGTTACTTATAAAACAAGCAGCGGAAAATTATTCGGAACACCGGTTAGTTCGGCTGCACCCAACGATACATTGATTTTAAAGCTTGTTCAATGGGCATATCTTCACCCCATTGATACGCCTCTTGCATGGGAACTGAAACTAAAAAATGTTTACGTTCTCCCGTATGCCGTTACAACTGACGGATTTGAACTTAATGTGAAATATTATTCTAACGGATATCAAACTCATCTCCCCGGCTTCAGTAAATCGATTTCAACAATGCTTGACATAGACAGGTATACAGGAACGACACGTGAACCGCCCCCGGACGGAAAGTTTGATTTGCTTGAAGGATATACAATTGATTTTGGAACGAACGAATTGATTTTTCCGACGTTAAGACCTTTCTATGATAATCTTATTCGCGAAGGTGCGGGTTCGATTTATTGGTACCCTGAGCTTTATACGAAGTCAAAATCAGAAGCTATGAATGTAGAAAATGCTTATGACTACAGAATACTAGGGAAATACAGGTATTATCCTTAATGCAAACTATATTGAAAGTAAACAGAACTTTTTTCAAATACTGAGGTTGAATTAAAAATTTACTCCGCTAACTAAATAAATTGAAAATGAAAAAACTAAAAAATGTCATTTCTGCAATGGTTGCGTTTTTAGTATCCGCCCTTTTTATTTCATCATGTTCCGACCCGGTGTCAGTTGTACCTTCTGAATTTATTTTAAGAGCTTATAACTATTCAGATTCGCATTATTTTTTTGATACGATTTACAAAGCAAGCTTTCTTGATTATTTTAACAATACTACCGGAGTTTTAAGACCAGAGACCGAAGCCAATAGAGTTTTGTCTGAAGATTGGAACACTTTCGAAGTTTGGGTGCAAACCGATATAACTACAATAAATAAAAGATATGCGGCTGCAATTACGATGCTTCACTCGCAGCCGGGTTCCGGCTACGATAGTTCATATAAAACCTTACCGCAAACTGAAGGAAAAATTTTTAACGGTTACTTTAGAAAATTACATCAAAGCGAATATGTTTCCTATCCTTATGCTGGATTTATTTCATTAAAAATAAATGTTTTTGAAAATTACGCAGTTGCTGTAACATACAAAACGGTAAATGACAGTTTATATGGAACTCCAAGTTCTGCTGTTAACGGAAACGACACGTTAATTTTAAAAATGATAAAATGTCCGAATATAAATCCCGCTACAATGCCTACTGCGTGGGAATTGAAAATGAAAAATGTTTACCGGCTTCCTTATAATAATATCATACCTTATTATTTAACATTGGATGTTGTTTATCTTAAAGACGGAACTTATCAAAATAAACTTCCGGGGTTTCAGAAATCACTTTCAACAATGCTTGACATAGACCGGTATACGGGAGTAACAGGAGAACCTCCGCCTGATGGAAAATTTGATTTTGGAATATTGTTAGATGAACAGACCGGTGATGTAATATTCCCCACTTTAAGACCTTTTTGGGATAATTTCGTGAGAGAGGGAGTTGATTCGAGTTACTTTTATAAAGAGATTTATACCGAAATAAAATTAAATGCTGCCAATCCTTCGATTGCTCCAAATGCTGATAAATATTCTATCAAGGGCTCGGCAGTTCTTGAATCGTATTAATAGAAAGCCACAGAGTTAACAGAGATATCAATTAAATCAAATTATTTGCGATTCTTTCGCTCTGTGTCTTCTCTGGCAAAATTATTTGAACTTCGTGTCGTCTCGTCTTTAAGCCAAAGAAATTTTTTTCTTTGTGTTTCTTTGTGTTTCTTTGTGGCATTTGTTAATGCAAAAATATTTATGTCAATTCGTGCTAATTCGTGGCAGAGTTTTTCTCTGTCCTCTGTGGAAAAAAGCTTTGCGACTTAGTGCAAGAAAAGTTTTTATTTCCCGTTGTAGTTTTCGGGAAATTTATTTTTCGGGTCCATTTCGGTGTCATCTGCCATTCGCGGGTCTTTTGTTTTCGTATCTTCGGTTTTTACTTCAGGTTTCTTTTCATTTTTATCTTCAGTCACTTTTTTTGCATCGTCTTTTTTCCTATTCACATTTTCTTTTACGCCGGAGCTTGTGTTGTTATTTATCAGAATAGCCGGATGCGCATATTGAGGAATGCTGCTTAAATCCTTATGAACGCTTTCGATTGTTCTTTGCTCCTGTGTCTTCGTGTCATAGTTTGCGTTTTCGTTACTCATGTTTTCACCTTTTTGTGAGCAGGAAGTGAACATCGGCGAAACCACCGCAAATATGATTAAAAATAGGGGAATTAAGGCTAAGTCATTTAATAAAGTTTTCATAGTAGTCAATTTTTCTCTATTTATTTAAACATAGGTAAAGGGGTAGAGGTTTCGTGGGGGTATCGAAATCTCCCGCCAAGTCGGGACGTCGCTTTGCTCCGCATTCTAATGTTTATGCTAATCATTCTATTTTTTGTGAAATCGTGGAGTTGTGCGCGGGAATTAAATGATTTTGGGGAATTTATTCTATTATAGAATGAAAAGTTCGATTGCCAGCGGAATTAGAGGTTTTTTCATTCTATTTTTTTATTCTATTTATTTAGCCACAGAGAGCACAGAGAAAAAATTTTTTAAACACTAAGGCACAAAAGCACAAAAAGGGGAGCGAGAGAAAAGGCATGAAAAGATAAAGAATTGTTGTTTTGGATATTGAGGAAATCGGGTTGGGATGGGGAGGGTGCGAGGAAATTTTGGTTGTGGAGGGTTTGTGGAGAAATGGTTATTTTTGTTTTTAGCCGAAAAATGGAAAATACAACTTCAATAATAAATAAAAGTTATAACTATTTAGAAACACCGTTAATAGAATCATTTTTTATTCTAAAAGAAAGAAAATATTATTTTGATTCTTTAAAACATGTAGGTACTCGTAGAGAATTTTATGATACATATAAAAATTCCATAACCAAATTTATTTCGTGTATTAATTCGGATAAAGATATTTCTTTATTAAACTCCATAGCATTTAATCATATTAAAACAATTATAGATGAAAATACTTTTAAGGTACCATTATCCTCCATTGATCCCAAAGGATTTCATTTGTTAAATCTTAGTGAACCAGTTTCGATAGATTCTTTAAAGGATAAATATCGTATTGCGGCAAAAAAGTATCATCCAGATATTGGAGGCACAAACGAAGAAATGCAAACAGTGAATAGTGCATTTGATAAATTCCATAATATTCTATGTATTAAAACATTTAATAATGATGAAGATTGTAATTCAGATTTTCTCAATGATGAAATGACAGCAAAGGATTTTATCTATTTAATATATACTAGTTTAATAGAAATTACACTAGATGATTGGCAAATTGAGGAATCATATAAATGGTTAAAGTTGTTTTATGAAAGAAATATTGCTAATACTAAATACGGTAAAGGCTTATTAACTAGTTCAATCCCTATGCTAAGTAATTTAGCAAAAAATCTTCACTTAATTAAATTAACGACTGAATCGCAATATTGCTTTACTAAAGCAGAAGAATGTCTTGCAATTGCCCAAAAAGAGGGATTGTTTTATGATAATTATGTTAAAAGTGCGCATGAAATAATTAATGAGCTCAAAAAACCTAGAATAGTAATTACTCACATTAAACAAGCTAATAATTTACTTTATTATAACATTATTGATGAGAAAAAGTATAATGATGCTATGAAAAGATTTAATATTCGAAAAAATGATGATGAAAGTAAAGAAGATATATTAAAAATTTTTTTATTAGAAAATGAATTTCAAAATTTACCTTTAGATATTTTAACTGTTCAGGTGAATATTACTGGAAAATTAATAAATGAACCTGATTATTTTGATTATTATTTTAATGAGTTAACAGATGAACAAAAATGTGAATACAAAGAAGCATTTTCAAAAAGTACTAATATTAAATTGATTAGAAAATATGTGTATGTAAGACTTTTTAGTATCTTAAAATCAATAATTTCCTTTGAAAACCAAAAAATTATTAAAGAAGTAATTAAAGAAGTTAAATTTTTTAAAGAAATTAAAGCACATAGAAGTTCATTAGACAGTGAGTGTGACAGTTTGTTGTCTTTATTGTTTTTTTTCTCAGAATTATCCGAATCTGATTTCAAAGAAAGAATGAATTTACTAAATAAATTGGATTCAAATGCAGCAGAATTAGAGATAGATAAAAATAGTGTAATAGTATTTTGGAATAGATTAAGTTCAAAGCTGACTATAAAATTAAATCCTTCATACTATGAATTTGCAAAACTTCCCACAGAAAAATTTAAGAAGATTTTAAGTGAAGGAATTATTACTTGCGAAGAAGAAAAAAAGAATAACGAAATTTGGAATGATGAATTATCATTAATTGAGTCAATTAGGAGCAAGCATGGAGAAATGGAATTATTTAAAGTTTTAGATATAGGTAAAGAAAATCCATCAGTCGTTATTGAAAAACTTGAGCCCTATGTTAATGATTTATTACTATTAGGAGAAAAAATTACAAATGTTCAAGAATTACAAGTAATGTTTTGGATTGATAAACTAACTATAAATATGGTTAGGCTAAAAGATTTTAAAAATGCAGTTAATTTATTTGAAAAAGCTTTTTTGTTATCAGAAAAATACTGGGAAAGATCAAATAATACTGAAAAAAATTCTATTTTAAAGAGATACGAAAAATGTTTAAAGGAATTAAACAAATAGATTTTAAAGAAATTTTTGCTTGGATTCCTGCTTTCGCAGGAAAGACAAAGAGTGTCTTTCCTTTCCTTGAATTTATGGTTTAAAATGGGTATCTTTAATGCTATTTTAATTTTGATATATTTACGATGAAAACCGCTATTAGAAAATCCATAAGGACGACAGAATTTGCAAAACCGGAGCAAAATCCAAAGAAATGGCATTTAGTTGATGCCGAGGGCAAAGTTCTGGGGCGTCTTGCTTCCGAAATCGCAAAGAGAATAAGAGGCAAAATGAACCCGCAATATACACCAAATGCCGACTTGGGCGACTGGGTAGTTGTTATCAATGCCGAAAAAGTGAAAATGCTCGGCAAGAGAACCGAACAGAAAGAATACAGACATTACTCGGGTTATCCGGGCGGTCAGAAAGTTATTTCATATAACGAGATGATGAAGAAGCATCCGGAAAGAATCATTCAGCTTGCAGTTAAAAGAATGCTTCCGAAAACAAGACTTGGTAACAGATTGATTCATAAGTTAAAAGTTTATAAAGGAAGTGAACATCCGCATTTTGCTCAGAATCCAAAATCATTAGATATATAAATCGGATATATAAATCAGATAATTTCGAGACATAAAAAAGTATGCCAGCAAAACCAATAACAGTAGGAAGAAGAAAAACAGCGAGCGCAAGATGTTTATTGACATCAGGCAACGGCAAGATTACGATTAATAAGAAAGAGGGAAAAGTATTTTTCATCCCGAGCCAGTATGACTTAGCAATATTGCCTTTTAAGGTAACGGATACGCTTGGAAAATATGATGCAGTGATTAACGTTCACGGCGGCGGTTTCACAGGACAGATTGGCGCAGTTCAGCTTGCGATTTCAAGAGCTTTGGTAAGAGAAAACGCGGAGTTTAAGACAGCTTTGAAAGCTAAAGGGTTGATGACAAGAGACCCGAGAATGGTGGAGCGTAAGAAATACGGTCAGCCAAAAGCAAGAAAGAAATTCCAGTTCTCTAAGAGATAATTTTACAATGCGTGTGGTTGTTGGTGCGGCAAAGCCGTCCCTTCGGGAAAAACACCAACAACGGCGTGTGATGTTTCAAATATAAGTTTTTTAATAAAAAATCATACCGCTTGATTTTTGCAGACGGGTGTCTTGTGTAACAGAGATGTTTGCAGCAAGATGTTTGTAAGAAGATGAGAGCGGTAGTTGAATAACAAAAGCCAACCATTTTTACTTTTCTTTTGAGCGCTTAATTCAAATCACGAGCGCAGACTTAATGAGATGGCTTTGTTTACATAAACAGAACAAGAAAAGGAGAATCATTAAATGTTTAATGTTCAAGTAGAAGACCTTTTGCTCGCAGGTTCACATTTTGGTCACCTGACCAGAAGATGGAATCCTAAGATGAAGAAATATATCTTCATGGAGCGAAATGGAATTCACATCATTGATTTAAAAAAGACACGCGAGATGCTTCAGGATGCTTGCAACTCGGTATCGAAAATTACTTCTGACGGAAAGAAATTGCTTTTTGTCGGAACGAAAAAACAAGCAAAGCAAATCATCAGGGATGAAGCAGAAAGATGCGGAGCGTTTTATGTTTCAGAAAGATGGCTTGGCGGTATGTTAACCAACTTCAACACTGTAAGAAAGAGCATAAAAAAGCTTACGACTTTGCAGAAGATGGAAGAGGACGGAACGATTGACAGATTTGTGAAGAAAGAAAGACTTATCATGGGAAGAGAAAAAGATAAGCTCGACAAAGTATTGAGCGGGATTGTGAACATGACAAAGCTTCCGGGCGCAATATTTTTAGTTGACGTTAAGAAAGAGCACATTGCAATCGAGGAAGCAAGAAAGTTGAATATCCCGGTTTATGCAATAGTGGATACGAACTGCGACCCAGACTTGATTGACTATGCAATTCCTGCAAATGATGATGCGGTGAAATCTATCGAGGTGATTACAAGAGCCATTGCAGATGCGGTGATTGACGGTCAATCGCTTGCAAAGCAAAAAGCTGAGGATGAGTCAGAAGAGATGAAAGAAAAAATGGAAACAGCGTAAGGGGAATTTATTACAACCCCCTTTGTCCCCCTTTGCTAAAGGGGAATTTCAAAATGTCATTCCTGCGAGGGCAGGAATCCAGATAACAGAAAAATTAAATAACATAATAAACGATGGCAATAACTTTAGATCAAATAAAAGAATTAAGAGCCAAGACGGGTGCCGGAATGGCTGATTGTAAAAAAGCTCTTGAGGAAGCAGGCGGTGATTTAGAAAAATCGATTGAGATTTTAAGAAAAAAAGGCGCTATGCTTGCCACAAAGAGAGCCGATAAAATAACAAACGAAGGCGCGATAAAAGATGCGTTTAGTGAAGACAGAACTGCGGGTGCAATCGTAGAAGTAAACTGCGAAACTGATTTCGTTGCCAAAGGCGATGACTTTCAGAACTTTTCAAAATCAGTTGCTGATGCTGCTTTGTCTGCTAACAGCTCTGACGTTGATGCTGTTTTGAAAGCAAAAGTAAACGGATTGACTGTTCAGGAGCATCTTGATGCATTAATGGGAAAAGTCGGCGAGAAAATCGAAGTGAAGAGAGTGAAGAATGTGAATTCAAAAGACGGATTCATTGCTGATTACATTCACTTCGGAAGCAAGCTCGGCGGACTTGTTGCTTTCAAAGGAAACAAGAATGAAGAGTCGCTTGACCTTGGAAAGAAGATTGCGATGCAGTTAGTTGCAATGAATCCTATTTCTATAAAAAGAGAAGATATTGGTGCTGATGTAATAGAAAAAGAAAAAGATATTTACAAGACGCAGTTGTTGAACGAAGGAAAGAAAGAAAATATCTTAGATAAAATCATCGGAAACAAAATCGAGAAGTTTTATCAGGAAAACGTATTGATGGAACAGTCATTCATTCAGGATGAAAAGAAATCAATCGGTGACCTTATAAAAGATTACAATAAGAAGACAGGGGATAACCTCGAAATCCTTGAAATTGTAAGATTTCAGTTAGGGTAATTTTTTTAAAGTCCGCTTTATGCGGACTTTTTTTATATTAAAAAATGAAGACACCTTACAAAAGAATCCTCTTAAAGCTCAGCGGTGAATCCCTGATGGGAAACCAAAACTTCGGAATTGATTCAGACGTGCTTGAGCATCTCGCAACGGAAGTTCAGAAAATAATTTCACCAAAAGTTCAGATTGGCATAGTTATAGGGGGCGGAAATATATACCGCGGACTTTCTGCAAGCAAGCAGGGAGTTGACAGAGTTACAGGCGACCATATGGGTATGCTTGCAACGGTGATAAACTCTCTTGCGCTTCAAAACGCAATCGAAAAAATGGGAACTCCTTCGCGCGTCCAGACTGCAATTCAGATGGATGAAATTGCCGAGCCGTTGATTTTAAGAAAGGCAATCAGGCATCTTGAAAAAAGCAGGGTTGTTATATTTGCAGCCGGAACGGGAAATCCGTTTTTCACTACTGATACTGCGGCAGCACTCAGAGCTATTGAAATAAAAGCTGATTTTGTATTGAAGGGAACAAGAGTTGACGGTGTTTATGATTGTGACCCGGAGAAAAACCCTAATGCAAAAATGTTCAAAAAACTGACATATTCTGAGGTTTTGGAGAAAAATTTGCAGGTTATGGACTTAACTGCCATTACTTTATGCCAGGAAAATAACTTGCCGATTAAAGTTTTTAATATGAATTTAAAAGACAATCTGCTGAAAATCGTATCAGGTGAAGATGTCGGAACGCTTATAAGCTGAGGTTGATAATTTAATGCAGGGATTCGAAACTATTTAAATTTAAAAAAGTAAAATTATTAAAGATGGTAAAAGATATTTTAAAACAGACACAGGACAGAATGGCGAAAGCAGTTGAACACGTTCGCCTTGAACTTATAAAAATCAGAACAGGTAAAGCTACAACGAATTTGTTAGACGGAATAAAGATTGATTATTACGGGACACCAACGCCGCTGAATCAGGTTGGAAATATCAGCACTCCTGATTTTCATACAATTACGATTCAGCCTTGGGATAAGACTGTTATCAGCTCAATCGAAAAAGCAATTTTATCTTCTGACTTAGGATTAAATCCTGCAAATGACGGAAATTTAATCCGCGTTCCGATTCCTGCTCTTAATGAAGAAAGAAGAAAAGAAATTGTTAAGCTTGTCCGCAAGTTTGCTGAAGATGGAAGAGTTTCCATCAGAAACATAAGAAGAGACGAGCTTGAGAAATTAAAAAAGACTGAAAAAGAAGAACATATTTCTGAAGACGAAAGAAAGCAAGGCGAGAATGATATTCAGAAATTGACTGATAAATATGTAAAAGAAATCGATGAGCTTCTGTCGGTCAAAGAAAAAGAAATAATGGAGGTCTAAAGACCTTAACAAAATGCGAAAATTCTGGTTCATCGCATATAACATTTTTTTTGTGCCCCTGATGTGGTTCTTTTTCCGTTTCGGATATTTTTTTAGTCCGAAAATCAGGCAGGGGCTTAACGAGAGACGAAATTTATTCCCGCGTCTTAAAATGTCACTCGGATATCTTGACGTAAACAAAAAAACAATTCTCATTCATTCATCATCGCTCGGTGAATTTCAGCAGGCGCTGCCTCTCATTAACGAACTCGACCATACAAAATTTAACATTGTCCTGAGCTTTTTCTCACCTTCGGGATATACAAACGCCCGCATTAATTTAAAAAATACAATCAAGACATATCTTCCGTTTGATACTGCATCAAATGCGAGAGAATTGCTTGATTTGATTAATCCCGATAAAGTGATTTTAATGCGTTATGATTTGTGGTACAATTTTTTGTATGAATGCAAAAAAAGAAGTCTGCAAACAATTCTTGCAAATGCGCGTTTTGATGAAAAAGACATTTTCTGGAAGCTTCCCGTAACAAAGTCATTCAAGGTTGCACTTTATAACATGATTGATAAAATTTTTGTCATCAACAAAGAAGATGAAGTTAATTTCAAGAAAGTGGTTAAATCTGAAATTAATCTTGCAGGTGATTCAAAATTTGAGAGGGTAATTCAGGCGTCAAAGAAAATCGAATCAAAAGATATTTTGCCTGCGCAGGTTATTGCTAATAAGAAAATTTTTGTAATCGGAAGCTCATGGAAAGATGATGAAGATTTTATTTTTCCGGTGTTAAATAAAATTAACAGATTCCATCCTGACTTGCTCACGATTCTTGTTCCGCACGAACCGAAGGAAAAGAAGCTTGAACAAATTGAAACACGAATTACGAATGAATTTGAGAACATAAAACCGTTAAGATATTCAGAGCTTCATAAGTTTTCAAAACATAACATGATAATTGTTGACAGGGTCGGTTTGTTGATGAAGCTTTACTCGGTTGCTTATCTTAGCTATGTCGGCGGTGGATTCAGAACGGGGCTTCATAACATACTTGAGCCGGCAATTTATAATATGCCGATATTTTATTCAAACAAAGCTGTTAATTCCGACGAGCATGAAATTTTAGTTTCTGCAGGCTGCGCATACATAGCTGAAGACCAGAGGAAATTTTATAAAGAATTGAGTGAGCTTTTATATAAACCTGAGTTGAGAAATGAAACCGGCGGGAAATGCGAACGAGTTTTTGAGAACTCCCTGGGAATTGCAAAGAAAATAATCTCGAATATATGAAATTATGAAAGTAGGACAGACATTCTGTCTGTCCCGACAGGCAGGAATGCCTGTCGTACTAAAGTTTGTTTATTAATCTTTCTTTGGATAAAAGAAAGATTCCTTGCCAGTTATATCCTTTGCGTAAAAATAATAATTAAATTCGGTGAATCCACTTGATGAGGGAATGCTTGCGGTGTATCTTCCGGAACCGTTTGCATCAAAAACTTCCGTGCTTAATGTAAGCGGAGCTTCATCGTAATTACTTGCACCGTCAGTGTTATAAAAAACTTTTATGCTCGATTCATCAAGTTTTGTATTTGAAGCTATGTATGTTGAAATGTTTATGCCGTTTGTATTCGTCTGAATTTCAGGATATGGGCTCCAAATTATTCCGCTGTATAATGCGGCATTGTAAGCATTCACAACTCCCCATCCAAGAACGTTGTCGGGTTTATCCGATTGATTTGCTGTCATTCTCAGCGCTTCACGAAGCTGCATTGGAGTTAAACTTGGGTTTGCTTCAAGCAGCAATGCTGCAACCCCTGCAGTGATAGGAGTCGAGAAAGAGGTTCCATCACCGTATTCATAAGATATATTGTCACCTGATTTTTCTTTCATCGTCGCAAAATAAACAAACACACCGGGAGCAGAAACATCAGGTTTCATTTGACCGTCGCCTGTGGGACCGTTTGATGTGAAGTTTGCAGGTTTGCCATTATACATAACAGCACCGACTGAAATCACCGAATCACCATCTGCGGCAGAGCCCAGTGATGGTTCGGTTGTCTGGTCATAATTTCCCATTGCCTGAAATACCGCAACACCTAAATATGTACATCTGTCGCCTGCGAATGAAGTAATAGGAGCGTCACCGTTCAAATGTTTATATAAATAAGTATTATTGCTGTATGCATCGTCATAATTTCTGTAAATCAGCGAGCTCGTGATGATGTCGACACCAAGAGCTTCAGCCCATTCGGCGGCTTCAAGCCAGAAATCTTCTTCCATCGGAGTTTCAGTCGGGACATATTCTGTTTTTGCGAGAATAATTTCCGAACCAAACGCCGGACTTACAAGCTTGCCGTTTTTAAATCCGCTCATTGTCGAAAGCGTTGCAGTTCCATGCGAACCCTGATTGTTTTTGTCCTCATATTTCTGATTCTTCTGCATATAGGTTGCGCTGTCCTCATTTATGAAATCATATTCCATTGTGATGTTCAAATCCTGCAATGATTCATGATTTCTCCAGTCAAATCCATCATCGAAGCTTGCAATCATAACGCCCTTGCCTGTGAATCCCATCTGATGGAGCAAAGGAACGTTTACCATTTCCATTTGCTTAAGCGAACGACCATAATCATATTTATATTTTATGGAATCTTTCTTTTGCAGTTCCGTTTCAAGTTCAGCTTGTTGTGATTCAACTGATTGTTTTATTAATTTATCAACAACCCTTAACCCCATTACATAATCAAGGTCTAAAATTTCTTCAACCTGCTCTGCTGTAAGATATGCACTTACACCGTTCAGCCATCTTGAAACAGCAATTATCTGAACTTTTTCGGATTTTATTTCATTGATGTATTTTTGATTAACAGGTAAGTCCATATAATCAATCAGCTTATTCTCCGGCAATACTTTGAGACGGCGATTGACAGCGCGTTCGGTCAGAAGCGAGAGTCCTACATTATATGCCTTTGAGCCGAGTTTGATGACAGTGGTTGGCTTAAACTCACCTTTATCTTTAAAGACTATCCAGTACTTAGTGAAGTTTTTTTGTTGTGAGTAAATCTGCGGAGTAAATCCGAAAGAAAAGAATAATACGAGTAAAAGTATTTTTTTCATATAAAGGGGAACAAGTGTGTCATTCTGAGCGGAGCGAAGGGGAACCCATCGGGTCATCCCATTCTTTCAAGTAAGGGGATTCTTCGTCATTTCATTCCTCAGAATGACAAATATTTTTATGAATTATAATTTTCGAGATAATGAACGATTCTCATCAAGAACTGTCCGCCGAGCGCACCGTCAATCAATCTATGGTCGAATGAAAGCGAAAGATATACCATCGGTTTTATCACGACAAAATCACCCTGCTCGGTTTCAAGAACTGCAGGACGTTTTTTAACTGCGCCGACTCCGAGAATTGCTACCTGCGGCTGATTGATAATCATTGTGCCGATAATGTTTCCGAACACTCCGTAGTTTGAAATCGTGAACGTTCCGCCTTGAATTTCATCAAGCGTAAGTTTTTTTACTTTTGCACGCTTGCCGAGGTCGCTTATGTCGCGGGCAAGACCGACAAGATTTTTTCCATCGGCGTTTTTTATAATCGGAACTATAAGTCCGCCGTTATCCATTGCTACTGCCATTCCGAGATTGATTTTGTTTCTCATGATGGCTTTGAACGGAGCTGATGTATCGTCTATAATCGAATTTATAAGAGGAAAATCTTTCAATGCTTTCACGGTAGCTTCGGCAATGAAAGGCATATATGTCATTTTGAAACCTTCTTTTTCAGGGAAGTCTTTGTTCATTTCTTTGCGTGCTTTGTCAACAGCGCTGAGGTCGCACTCTGCGATTGCATTTACGTGAGGTGAAATAGCCATCGAGACAACCATGTGCTCTGCCATCTTTTGGCGTATGTTGTCGAATTCCATAACCGACAAACCTTCTTCGTTGTAGTCAACTTCGTATTTCGGAAGCTCAGGTTTTCTGACCTGTGTTGCCTGTGGTTTTGCAGCGGGTTGTGAAGTTGTCTGAACAGGTTGAGTTGCCGGTTTCTGAGCTTGAACCGGTTGTGTTGCTTGTGTTTTACCTGATTTTCTATTTTCTAAATAAGCGAGAATATCTTTTTTGGAAACTCTTCCGCCTGCGCCTGTGCCGGGAATTCTTTCAAGCTCTTCGAATCCGATTCCTTCTTTTCTTGCAATGTTCATCACGAGCGGAGAATAAAATCTGTCGCTTGTTCCCGATAACTTTGCAGATTCAGGTTCTTCGACTAATGTATCAACTTCTTTTGAAGCTTGCTGAGGTGTTTCTTTAGGAGTTTCTTTCGGTGCTTCTTCTTTAGGTTCAGATTTTTTCTCTATGACCTCTGTGGCTGAAGCAGAACCGTTTGTGTTTATCTTTGCGATTACATTGCCGACCTGAACGACGTCGCCTTCATTGAACATAATTTCCGAGATAACTCCGCTTTCGGGAGACGGCACTTCGGTATCAACTTTATCAGTGGAAATTTCAAGAACGGTTTCATCGCGCTCGACTTTATCGCCTGGCTTTTTATGCCATTTCAATATCGTGCCTTCCATAATGGACTCGCCCATTTTCGGCATCACTAAATCAACAACCATATAATTCTCCTGTAATTTTTAAAATTTGTGCGGAAAAATACGGGCTTTAGCCCATAATCCAACATTCCATAAAATACCTATATAGATTGAGGTATTCAATTCAAAGATTAAGGAGAATTATAAATAAATTTTTATATCATTTCCGAATTGGAGGTTTTTCAATTTCAGTAATTATAAAATGAGTATTTTCTTTTATAACTTCTTTTGAAACTGGAATTAATATAGGATTATTTTCAATAGTTAAATCTCTTAATTGATACCTTGTATAAAGATACTTTGCTACCATTAAGGTGATAAATATAGATGTTATGAAAGACGGCATAAAGCTTCTTCCGTCTGCGACAGCGGACATAAAACCATATACCCATAAAAACATTGAAAAGAAAAAAATAGCCACAAAAAATTTTTGATAATTATATTGCTCCGTAACAGAAAGATTAATGTCATATTCCATTTTATATTTTTTGACAAAGTATAAATACACAAACATTATGCTAATCAAACCGGGAATACCCAATACCAGAAGGGGAGCAATATAAGCTCTCGTTCTGAATAAATTTGTAAAAAACAAATCGAATGCAGGAGTCCAGATATATGATGGCAAATCATTAAACTGAATTCTAACTATTGCAATAGCTGTTAAGGGGAGAATAAAAATCGCTGAGTAAAAAATTAATTTGTTTGGTTTATATTGTTTGAATATGTAATTATAAATAAAATATGTCGGGATTAAAATCAAAGTAAATTCTTTAGCCAGAGCTCCGAGAGTTAAAGCTATTAAGAATAAAAAATCGTTTCGTTTGAAAATGGAATATAGTCCCACCACATAGAAAAATATAAAACCTGACTCTATTAATCCCATTGTCAGATAATAAAAAGTAAAAAAAGATATTCCCAGCATATAGCAACCGATAACCGAAAAACTTTTTGAAAAATTTAATGCTTTTAGAGTAAAATAAAAAAGAACTATTGAACATAAAAAAAGTATTATGTTCATTACGTTTAATGAAGTCAGGGCATCGTTGACAGGCAAAAGCGAAGCGAGATACGGAACAAGGAAACGATAAACAAAAGGTGTGTTTAGTTTGCCGCGGTCTGTTTCACCCCGGTAATATTTGACGCAAAGCAGGTAATCGACTGCGTCACCGGATAAATGATATCCGCGGACAATATTATACTCATCATACTGCCCTGCAATTTTGTTTAAACCGAAGAGATTTTGCTGGTTAAATCTTGGAAAGGATAATGCAATAACAAAAACAAACAATAAAACAAAACTAAATATGATATTGGCGGTTTTCATATTAGTATTATTTGAGGGTTTATAAAAGCTTCAACCCGCTTGCAAAATACATGCATGCAAGCATGCACATTAAGCTTTTAAAATTTTATTTTTGGTTGTGCGGGGTCTCCAATTACCAGCAAACTAAATATTTCTTTTTTAAAAGTAAAGAGGAAAGAGGGAGTTAACATTTATAGGTTTTAGTTTAATAAGGATTTAGGATTTTGATTAATTATTGCAGGATTTTAATAAAAAAATTATATTTGATTAACTTAACTATACGGAAATGAGTGAAATTAAATTGAGTGATAAAGATTTTCTAGAAGCATTTATCAAGAACAATCTAGAATATAAAAAAATTATAAATGATATATTGTTTGAAAGTTCAAAAAAATATTCAGATATAGAAAGTATAAAAAGTATTGTGATACAATTAATAGAAATCTACGTTATTATAACTGAAACTGTTCTAATGGTTTTATATGCAATTAGAAAATATCAATATAATGGAAAATCATTTTTATCTATATATAAATCAATAAAGATAAGTGAGTCTGAAAATTCAAAAATGAGTACTGAAAAAATTCTTGAAACGATTATGAATTTAAATGTAGAAGATTTTATAAAATATTTTAATTTACCATCTTATGATGAATTTTACAGTAGTGTTTCTAAAGAAAAACAAAATGAAGCCAAACAACTATTTGGAAATGAAGAAGAAATTAAAACACAACTATATATAGAGTATTCAAATTTAAAGAAAACCTTAGAAGCACTTGCACAAAATAGAATAAAAATAGGAGATACAGATATAATACCTTTTTATAGGATGTATAACAAATTAAAGCATGGGATGCAAATATACACGGAAAAGGATAAAGATAATATAGGTTTTATTGACGAAGTAAATAGTGTTGATTCTATAACTTCAAAAATTACAATAGATTTTATTTTGTTTCAGAATAAACATATATTATATTATCACAATCAAATTAATAATATGATATTTTCACTAAAACATTTAATAAGTTTAATTATTTGGAGATTAAATTAATTATCTCATCCCTTGTTTATATCAAACAGGGAGCTGACGGAGCGGTTTTTGTTTGTGCGGCTGATTGCTTCTGCAAAGATTTTTGAAACGGAAACAACCTGAATCTTGGGAGATTTTTTTGCTAATGGAAGCGTATCGGAGACGATAAGCTTTTTAATTCTTGAATCATTTATTCTGCTAGTTGCCGGACCTGAAAGTATTGCATGCGTGCAGAATCCATAAACACTTCTTGCGCCTTTATTCAGAAGCGCATTAACGGCATTCACGAACGTTCCTCCGGTATCGATAAGGTCATCAACTATGATGACATCTTTTCCATCGGCATCTCCTATGATGTTCATTACTTCGGCTACGTTCGGCTTAGGACGGCGTTTATCGATTACAATAAGGTCGCCGTGAAGACGCTTTGCGTAAGCGCGAGCCATTTTTATTCCGCCGACATCGGGAGTAGCGATTGCAATATTTTTCAGATTTAATTTTTTCACCTCTGCAGTGAAAACACTTGATGCATAAAGATGGTCAACGGGGATGTCGAAAAAACCCTGAATTTGCGGAGCGTGCAAGTCCATTGTGATGATTCTGTCAGCGCCTGCGGCTGAAATCAGGTTTGCAACAAGCTTTGCAGTGATTGAAACGCGCGGCTGGTCTTTTCTGTCCTGACGGGCATATCCGAAATAGGGGATTACCGCATTTATTCTTCTTGCAGATGCGCGGCGCGCAGCATCAATCATAATGAGAAGCTCCATTATGTTTTCAAACGGCGGATTGGTTGATTGAACGAGATATAAATCCGCGCCGCGGATATTCTCGTTATATTTCATCCATATTTCACCGTCAGAAAAAGTTTTGAACTCGCATTTACCCAGCCTGGTTTTCAGATGTTTTGCAACGGATGCTCCGAATTGGTTAGATGACCTGCCTGCAAAGATTTTTAAATCTGACATTTAAGAATAAATGATGTTTGTGTTGAGATAAGAAGTAAATAGAATTGTAAAATAACTTAATTTTGTAAAATGTAAAACATAAAACGTAAAACAATTAGAGCAAAAATTCTCTTATGGAATTACAGATAAATTCTGTTTCACTGCCGGTAAGCGAAGGAAAGCTCGGCAAGTTGATTCCTGTCCATCCTAAGTTTTCTGCAACGGGAAGCTTCTGATATTTACCTGAATACATTGGCATTGTATGCACGGGATAAAATGACGGTCTTGTTTCAATTCCTTTTTGTTTCAGATGCTCTCTTAAGCTGTCACGAAGATTTATGTCTTTAACCATAATTGTGAACATCCAGTATGTACTAAAAATGTCTTTTGTTTCGCGCTGGTAATCTAAGGGAAGACCTTCGAGTAATTCCATGTATTTAAAAGCAAGCTCGCGCTTAAGTTTTATTTTCTCACCGGCTTTTTCAAGCTGCGCGGTTCCTATAGCAGCGCAAATGTTAGTCATACGGTAATTAAATCCGACAACATCATGCCAGTACTCTCTGTATTTTGCAAGACCATGCATTTTAAAATGATACGCCCTGTCATATAACGTCTCATCGTTTGTGACAACCATACCACCCTCGCCTGTTGTAATGGTTTTATTGCCGTAAAAACTGAAAGTGGATATATCACCAAAAGTTCCTACATATTTATTCTTAAACTTTGACCCGAAAGCCTCGGCGCAATCCTCTATGACGAAAATGTCATGTTTCTTTGCAATATTGCCAATTGCTTCCATATCGCACGGATATCCATAGATATGAACTGCCATTATTGCTTTTGTCTTATCGGTAATCTTTTTTTGAACATCGGCAGGGTCCATTTGCCATGTGTTTTCAAGCGAGTCTACAAATACCGGCTTTGCGCCTGAAAACGTAATAGAGCTTACGGACGCAATGTAAGTGAAGGAAGGAACGATTACTTCATCTCCGGGTCCTATACCTAAAGTTACAAGCGCAAGGTGAAGCGCAACGGTTCCATTGCAAACCGAAGTTGCATGGTTTACATTAATGTAGCCTGCGAAATTATCTTCAAATGCTTTTACAAATTTTCCTTTGGAAGAAATCCAATTTGTATCAAGACATTCATTGACGAATTTTTTTTCGTTGCCGTCGAGCGAGGGCTTATATACAGGAATTTTATAATCCATTTTTAAAAATTTTGTAACTCAGTTATTAAAGGAAGGCTTGTTCAAACTGAAGTTTATTACACCTTCTTTGATTTTTTTTAAGTCAATCATCGCGATACATTCAAGATTATACGGGCAGACACGCTTCCAGCAAGGCGAGCACTCGAGTCCTTCAGGGACAAGCTTAATTCCGCGTCCATAAAGCTCTATTTCGGATGCGCATGAAAGTCCAAACCAAGCTATGACATATTTTTTTAAAGCAATTGCAAGATGCATTCCGAAGCTGTCGCCAGTGATAACCAGGTCGCAGACATTCATATAGCATGCGCCTTTGCGGATGCCCTCGCCGGTTGGAGTGTTTATTATTTTCTCACCGTGAAAATCAGGAAAGCTTTCGTAAATAAGCTTGTTCCGTTCGGTGTCTTCACGTCCGCCAAGCAGGACAATCTTGAGATTATCATAAAACATTAGTTCGCTTATGAGCTGTATATGCTGTTCGATGGTCATTTTTTTATTAGGAAAAAGCTCCGAGCATCCCGTGTTAAATCCGACATAAGTAAATCTGTTGTCATATTCAATTTCGGCTTTATAATCTTCGATGAATTTCAGTTCTTCTTCTGTAAATTCATAGATATATTCATCAGCTTCATATTTTAAATCGAATACCTCATGCAGAATTTCAATTCCTGTCCTTTCATTCTCCCGGAATTTTAGCTGGTCATCATTACCGAGACGATAGCTGTAATAAGCATTTTCATTTGCAGGAATAATTTTTCCGTCTTCATTAAGCAGAAACCCGAATTTGTTTTTTGCTTTTACTTCATTTGCAAATGCGCAGGCATAAACAGATTTATCGGCATTCATCAGGTAATCAAATTCCATATTCCGCAAAATCATTTTATCTTCATCAGTCCAGACAAATATTTTATCGATGAGAGGATTATTTTGTAATAATTTTTGCGCATTCTGCAAAGTTATCCAGTATATAGTACTTTCGGGAAATTTTCTTTTAATCGCTTTCAGTATAGGGGTATTATCAAGAACATTTCCAAGCGCATCCAGTGAAATGATAAGTATCTTAACACCGGTTCTGTTTTCAGGCGTGTCATATTGACAGCCGTTAGTGAGGCAATCGACATAAGAAACACAGGGCTTATAACCCGAAAAATTTTTGCAGCGTGGAAGTTTTAAATCCAAAATTATTTTTTTATTAGTTTATTTTTTTCTTAATCGCATCAAATACTGTTTCAACGGTAATCCCGTTTTCAATCATACATCTTTCCTTGTCCGGACTGCAATGCGAATCGCAATAAGATGCAGTAACTTCGATGTTGCTTGAAGGGTCATTTATAATTCCCCAGTGTTTTGCGCAATTCATCGGACGGTGACAGTGAATTACAACTGCTTTTTTCTTTAACGCATCCGCAATGTGCGCAGGTCCTGTCGAAGAAACCATTATCAAATCGACTGCATTTATAAAAATTATCAGGTCTCTTAACGAATCAAGCTTCTGAGCAATATTAAAAATTCTTTTATCGTTGAGCTTAATGATTTTTTCCAAAAACTCAGGTGACATTTCGCGCGCAGTTAAAAAAATGTTTGTCTTAACATTTTTAATTTCTGTAAGCAATCTTGTTATAAGCTCAAAATATTTATCTTCGCTCCAGTTCGGTGAAGAGTTTAATGAACCGGAATGAACGATAATTTTTACCGCTTCAGGGTCAGCACCGACTTCTTCAAGAAATTTTTCACCTTTAGTCAGCTCTTCCTTAGTTAGAAAAATCTCCGGTGAGATATTATTTGTTTTTACACCGATTTTTCTTGCCAGGTCCATGCAGTAATCAGCTTCGTGACGTAATGGAATGTATTTGTTTCTCGAAACACTTTCCATTAACGTGATAACTTCGTAAAGCTTTTTACCGACACCGATGCGTTTCTTTACTCCTGCAAGAAACATTTGATAAGCAGCGCGCTCGGTCGGCATTACGAGCAGACCATGCATGAATTTTCTTGACCGTAACTGCCTGACGATTTTCCAAAAAGAATCTTTTTGAAGGTCATCAGTTATAATTTCATCCAGATGCGGATTATTGATTAAAACATCAGCAGAGCTTTTGCGCACAAGCGCAGCAATGTATGAATCAGGAAAAGCTTTTTTTATTTCTCGTATCATAGGTGTAATCATAATAACATCTCCGATTCTATCGGTTCTGACAATTAATATGCGTTTCATCTACGCTTATTAGTTTTCAGTCAAAATCGGCGGTGTTCCCAAAATTGTTCTTGTCTGCATATAGCTTTCAACTTTGTAATTTCTCGCATATAGTATGAAACAAATTGCTGTAACCATCATAAATCCCGCGAAGAACCAGAAATAATTTGCACCTGTCAGCGCTTCTGCAATGGCAGGAACACTGATGAATGAATTGACGAGCCCGGTAAATAAATTACCAACTGAAACTGACAAGAGCCAGAGCCCCATTATAAATGACTTCATGCTGTTCGGAGCTTGTGTATATGAAAACTCAAGACCTGTAATAGAAACCATTACTTCTGCTGCTGTGAGAATCACATAAGCAAAAAACTGATATAAAATACTCGGAGTTGCTCCACCGTCAATCTGCATCTGAGCTATTGCTATTACGGCAAATGAAAATGCCGTTATGAACATTCCAATGGAAATTTTTCTAAGAGCAGTTAACGTCCAGAATTTATTAATGAAAGGATAGACCAGATATGTAAATAAAGGAATAAATATTATTATCAGAAACGGATTAATTGCCTGTATCTGCGATGCAAGCAGTTCAAATCTGACAAAACCAAGATTTACCCATCTGTCCATGTTTTCCGATTGCAATACCCACGAAGAACCGGTCTGGTCAAACAACGACCAAAAAACCGCGATGAACAAATACATTATACTAAGATTAAAAATTGCTTTCTTGCCCTGAGGACTGAATACGTCTTTCTTGTATTGTTTCCATCCGACTGGTGGTATCGCAATAAAGACTTTATGTCCCATATAAAAGACTATTGTAGCAACGAGCATTAAAAGTCCCGGCACACCAAAAGCGACGTGAGGACCGAATTTATCCAGAAGAACCGGAATGAGCAAAGTGGAAAGCATAGCTCCGGTATTTATTGAAAAATAAAATATACTGAAGATTTTTTCTAAAAGGTTTTTGTTTTTTTCTTCGAATTGGTCGCCGACGTGAGCCGATACACAAGGCTTTATACCTCCCGAACCGATTGCAATTAGAGTCAGCCCGATTGATAATCCCAAACGCGTATCATCAATAGCAAGCGCAAGATGTCCGAAGCAGTAAACAATGGATAATAGAATTATTGTTTTGTATTTGCCCCAGTAAACATCTGCTATTATTGCTCCTAATATGGGGAAAAAATAATTTGCCATGCTGAAATAATGAAACCATGCTGTTGCTTCATTGTCAGACATCGGTGTAACTACTCCCTCGCTGTTCATTATGTATTGAGTCATAAAGACAACGAGAATTGCCTTCATTCCGTAATAGCTGAACCGTTCGGCAAGTTCGTTACCGATAATGTACGGTATGCCTTTCGGCATTTTATTGCTCTTTTCTGCCATATTAATTGCTATGAATTTTAATCAGTCTTACTTATCTGATTTATTAATTAAACTGTAATTTATTAATATCTATCAATTGATTTATTTTATCAATAATTAAATCTTTAGATAATTGAGTCATGCATATATTGCCTATAGGGCAATCAAGCAGATTGCAATAGAGACAATCGAGTTCTTCTTTTACTATGGTCAAATTTTTCTCGCCGAAAGGTCCCTGAAGTTTTGGATTTGTAGGACCATAGATTCCAAGAACGGGGGTGCCGACTGCAACGGCAAGATGCAATGGTCCTGAATCATTGCCGATTATTAATGCGCACTTTTCTATTAAAGCTCCGAGATATCTTATTGGGCTATCAGGTATAATGAAAGTATTATGCGGAACTTTGGAATGAATATATTCCGCTTCTTCCTTTTCGTTTGCGTTTCCCCATATTAAAATAAAGTTTAAATCGTATAACGCGTTGAGCATTTTTATAAGTTCAACATAATCATCCTGCTTATATTTTTTTGCTTCCCATCCGCCGGTAAACGTTAAGCCGATTGCAGATTTTGCATATAAATTATTTTCTCTGAAAAATTCATCAGCAAAATCTCTGTGAACTACATTAATGGGGATATATAACTCTTTGCTGATGACGGGAATTCCAAGAGTTTCAAGAGCATCAAGATTGAACTGAACATTGTGGACAATTCCGCCGCGTCCTTCACGTGTAATATTATAAGCATATTGTCTTCCCCTGAAATTAAATCCGAACCTGTATTTTGCACCGCTTAAATAAGTTATTAGTGCAGTCCTCGGGTTTCCATAGAGGTCAATGATTAAATCATATTTTTGCTTGCGGATATTTTTTATGAGACACCATGAGCTGTCTTCTTTAGGATCATAAGTAAGAACCCGGGAGATATAAGGATTTTCATCGAGTATGTCGCGGGAATGGCTTAATGATAAAAAATTTATTACGGCATTTGGGAAATATGCGCGCAGGTTCGGAAGCACAGGTGTCGTGAGCAAAATATCTCCTATGCCGCCGAATTTTATTACAAGAATTTTCTTTATTTTATTTTTATCTAATGCCAATTATCTAGCTTATATATGCTCGAAAATTATAAAATTATTTTCCGTTCCGGGAACGTTAAAAGTTTTTTCTTTAAAGAATTTTTTAAGTTCGAATTCGCAATAGCGATAAACGGGACAGATGCCGCATAAAGGGTTCTGAGCGCGGCAGATGTTCCTTCCGAATTTTATTACGTCTGCATGAAACGATACTTTGTATTTATCGGGAATAATTTTATTTGCCTGCTCGAATGTTTTATCAGGAGTATTGGCTTTTGTAATTCCTATGCGGTTCAAGACACGGTGAACGTGTCTGTCAACAACGAAGCTCGGTCTGTTCAAGCCAAACGTGAGCAAACATGAAATTATTTTCACACCAAATCCTCGATATTGCAAAAGTTCCCTGTATATTTCGTCATCCTTCATTTTATGTAGAAACGATAAATTAAAATTTCCGTATTTTTCTTTCATTTGCCGGAGCATTTCCTGAATTTCTTTTGCTTTCGTATTTGCAAGTCCGCAAACTCTTATCTCATCGGCTAATTCCTTATGAGATGCTTCAAGTGCTTCATTCCAATTCTGATATTTTTTCTTCAGATTTTCAAAAGCGATATAAGCGGATTTATCGGTTGTGTTCTGGGTAAGTTTTGCGGCTATCAGCAAGTCCAGCAAATCATCTCTTTTCGGATAACTTCCCTGACTGCCGTAAAGCTTGTGTAATGCATCAATGATTTTTAATAAGGTTTCTTTGCTTTTCAATTTATATCAATTAATATGTATATCAGCTAATCTTCTTCAATAAAATTTTTACGATTCTGCCTGCTGTTTTGCCGTCCCAGTATTCTGGAACTTTTCCTTTTTTATATTTACCGTTTTCAATTTCTTTTATTTTCTTAATGATTAAGTTTTCGTCAAGTCCGCATATTGTATTTGTGCCGATATCCGACGTTACGGGGCGTTCTGTATTTTCACGAAGGGTTAAACAGGGAATTTTGAGAAACGTCGTTTCTTCCTGTATCCCGCCCGAGTCAGTCATAATAAACTTTGCATTATATGTCAGGTTAAGAAAATCAAGATAACCAAGCGGTTCGGTTATGATAAGATTTTTTATTGAGCTTATGGTTTTATCTAAACCAAATTTTTCAATCATTTTATAAGTTCTGGGATGAACCGGGAAAACAATATCAAGCAAAGGATTTATTTTGTTTATTTTCTTAAAGACATCCAGAATTTTGCTAAGATTTTTTTTGCTGTCGACATTTGAAGGTCTGTGCAGGGTTACAAGCACATAATTTTTTTCTGAAACGGCAAGCTCTTGTAATATTTTATTCTTTTTGATTTTTTTCAGATAAAAATTTAATGAGTCAATCATTGTATTGCCGGCATAAAAAATCTTTTTCTTGTCGTATCCTTCTTTTGTAAGATTTTTTATTCCGCTTGGCTCGGTAACAAACAGATAATTTGCAACAACATCGGTTACTTTCCTGTTTATTTCTTCGGGCATTAATAAGTCAAAGCTTCTCAAGCCGGATTCTATATGAGCAACCGGAACCGGCTGACCGTTTTTTCCATACATCTTTGCGCAGACAAGCGCTGCGGCAGTCGTTGAATTAACATCCCCGTAAACCAAAACTAAATCAGGTTTTTCTTTCGCGACAATTTTCTCGAACTTAACCATTATATCGGCAACCTGTTCAGCGTGAGATTTTGAGCCGGCATTCAGATAGATATGCGGTTCAGGTAATTCAAGTTCTTTAAAGAAAATACCCGACATTTTACGGTCATAATGCTGTCCCGTATGGACTATTTTATGAGTTACCTGTTTTTTATATTTTTGGAGCTCTCTATGAACAGGCGCCATTTTCATAAAATTAGGTCTGGCACCCACTACGGACAGGATTTTTTTCAAGAAAAGTTGAGATTTTTGATTAAAAAATGAAACTAAGTAAAATAAAAACGATAAAAAATGAAAGAGGAGTTATATAAAATATTGGGTTTTTGCTTTGATTTTAAACATATAAGTTACTAAAAATAAATTTCTATAATGAAAAAAATATTACTTTTAATTGCTGTGTCAGGAATTTTTCTCACAAATGGCTGCAGTGACAATCCGGAATATTCAGCTCTTTTTCATACCGTTCAGGGAACGGTAATTGATAAATATGGTAAAGCAATACCCGGTGTTAATGCTTATATCGGGAACTATAGATTAACATCAAATGCTGACGGACAATTTCAGTTTAACGCTATTCAAGATCCATATGATTTACAATTAGCTTATACGAATGCAGCGGGAAAACGTGTCGGAATCCATTATACTTCTTTGTTTAATGAAAAAGTAATATTACAGCTCGAAGATTATGTAGCATCATCTCCTTTTTCGGCAAATATATCATTAACTTTACCTGATATTCCTTCAAACTCAAGGTATCTGTTTTTTATCAGCGACTTTAGAAATTTTACATATTCTAATTCAACTACAGGAAGTGTGTCATCATTGATTATTAACTGGTTAGATTCAGTAAACATAAATGCCAGAGTAATGGTACTTATTCAGAATTTAGTTACTCAGCAATACGATAATTATGCATCTAAACCTTTTGTTTTGACAAATAACGAGAATATAAATATAACATTTACTTCGGGAGATTTTGATTTTGATCCATCTGACACACCAATTTCCGGTAATATAAATACAGCCAGCGGGTTTACAGCAAGTGGTTCGGCTTTGTCATTTCGATTTAATGAAGGTCCCGGATTATATGGAAGTATGCCGGCACAAATCGGTTCATCAACTTCGAATTATAGTTTTTTTATTCCGGACAATTTACCTGTGAATGCAAAATATATTGTTAGTGCTTCGGCAACAAATTCTTCGGTATCTGCTATATATAATACAATCACATATACTCCCGAGTTTCCGAATGCTGACCTTCCTTTATATGCTCCGTCTCAGCAACTTGAGCCGGCTAATAATACAACAGGAATAAATTATGATAAATATTTTACCTTTACCGACGGAGGAGGAGACGGAATTTATAAAATTTACCTGACAGGCACCAGCAAACAATTTATTATTTATACGAGGGCGACATCATTCAGGATTCCCAATTTTCCTTATGATGACCTGCTTAAAATTATAAATGATGAAAGTTTTACGTGGCAAGTTTATAAATTAATTGATATTAACAATGTGGATGAGTGGCTGAGGATGAGGGAAATTAACCAAGCGGATTTTGACGGAATAACACGTTCGGAAATTTATAATTTCACTACAAGCAGTAATTGAAAAAAGTTTTTTTAATATTTTTTTTATTTGTAATTCCTGCACTGACGTTTGCGCAGGCAAAGATTGCCTCAATAGATTTCAGAGGAAATGATTTTTTCAGCAGCAGGACTCTCCAGGACTATATGGTGCTGAAAAGAGACCGGGACTTTAACTCTTTTCAGTTCGACGCCGATTTAAAAGCAATAAGAAGCAGATACAAAGCAAACGGGTTTTTGTTTGCAAAAATCGACAGCTCTGCGATACGTTATAACTATGACAGCTCGTTTGTTGATTTATCTATTTTCATAAGTGAAGGTGAGCAGGTTAAAGTCGGGAAGATTGAACTAAGCGGAAATCATGTCATTACCGATACCGAGATTCTATCTCAGCTTGAAACGAAATCAGGTGAGATTTTAGATGAAAGAGTTCTTGATGATGACATTATAAATCTTCTCGATTATTATCAAAAAAAAGGACTACCGTTTGTAAAGGCAAGTATCGATGATGTTTCGATTTATGAAGGTAATGGTAAAACATATTTAAAAATAAATCTACAAATTGAAGAGAACTCGCAGATAAAAATTCAGGAAATAAAAATCACCGGCAACGATGTTACAAGCCGAGACGTGATTCTGCGTGAGATTCAACTCGACACAAGCGATTATGTAACTTCCGAAATGCTTGAAGACATAAAGCTTCGGCTGGAGAAACTGAATGTTTTTGATTATGTTGAGAATCCCAAAATTTATATTAACAAAAAGCAAAATAAAACCGGTCTGCTGATTCAGGTCAGAGAAGGGAACAACAATACATTTGATGGAATTATCGGATATGTTCCGCCGCCGAGTGAAAATGAGGATGGTTATTTTACGGGACTTGTAAATGTTTCTTTCAGGAATTTGTTCGGCACAGCGCGCCGTCTTCATCTTCGCTGGCAGCAGGAAGTCAGGGAGACTCAGGAACTTGAGTTTCAGATAGGCGAACCATATTTGCTTTCAAGTCCTGTGAGTGTTGACCTGGGTTTTCTGCAGAGAATTCAAGATACAACTTACACTCGCAGAAGAGTTGACGTTGTTGCCGGGCTTCCTGTTACTCAAAGGTTTTCTATTTCGGCGCTTGGGGGTTATGATAGAATAATTCCTGCGGAAGAAAACAGGAACAGTTTTATAATTGCTGACTCAAGAATTTTTTCAACCGGAATAGAACTGCGGTATGATACGCGCGATAATATTTATTTCCCGACAAGCGGAAATTTGATTAAGACTTCATATACATACGGTGATAAAAAGATTTTTAACATTGCTGAGCTGGACACGCTTGGGTTTAAGGAAAATTATACGATACAAAGATATACCGGCGAGCTTGATATTTTTTATTCTTTCTTTAAAAGAACTTCTACTTTATTAAAATTATTCGGGGGTGAAGTAAGAGGCGAACGGATTGAAGAATCGGAGCTTTTCAGAATAGGTGGAAACAAAAGCATCCGCGGATACCGCGAAGAACAGTTCCTTGCCTCGAGATTGTTTTATGGAAATCTTGAAATGCGCTTTGCAATTTCGCGTCGAAGTTTTTTCTATGGATTTTATGATGCGGGATATTATCAGAGAGTTGCAGATGAGATTAATAAAATTCCCGCGCAGGAAGGATTTTTGTTCGGGTATGGCATCGGCTTGCGCCTTGAGACAAATCTCGGATTAATCGGTGTCAGTTACGCGCTCGGCAAAGGCGACAGTCCGCTTGACGGGAAGATAAATTTTGGTTTGATTACGGATTTTTAGTTATCCTCCCCCAACCCCCTCCAAAGGGGGCATTGCTAAAGTCCTCCTTTGGAGGAGGATTTAGGAGGAGGACTTTAGATATTAGTATATAATTATTTTCATTGGTTCGAAGGTCATGTTGTTGTAATATAAAAACTTTCCTATATCACACTCACTACATTTACCTTTTATGCAGTAAAAATTATGCAAGTGAATCAACCCCTGCTCATCCTGCAAATATTTTGTTTTGAAGTTTAGCTGTGCATTCATCTTGCGGGTGATTTCATTGTCGTTTCCGGATTTCATTCTAGCATAAACTTCTTTTATTTTTAAAGTCAGTTCAGGTTTTTCAAATAGTTTAGCATATAAATATATAACTGGTATGACTACGTTTATGAAAATGTCCGTTAATCTTTGCTTGCCGATGAGTGAACCTGCGGTTTTCTTTGTTTCTTTGCCGAAGTTATAATGATTCAGCCAGTAATCGCTTACTTCAACTTCTTCAAATAAATTTATAAAATCTTTTTCGGTGTTTTTGCTTTTCTCAAATAATAAAATGACTCTCTTAAAGTATTCTTCATAAATAATTTTATAAACTAAACCTGATAAATATGCGAGGCGTATTGTCGGGAAGTTTGCAGGTCTTAAGCGGAAGAAATTCCAATCGGCTTTGTTAAGCACTTCATCAAATTTTTTGTTTAATGCTTTCCAGTTGTCTTTTAAATGAGATATATATTCATCTTTAAAACGCAAATCTTTCAGAAAACCTGCGGTGCCATAAAGAACGGAATCAATCTGAATTAAATTCAAATTTAGTTTTTTTATCTTATTTAGTTTAGTGAAATTTGCAAGCTTTAAAAACTGTTCTTTGTTTTTTGAGTACCCAAGCGCTTCTGCAATCAGCTCAAAGAATACCTGCTCCCAGTTTTCACGGCTCGATAAACTTTTTCCAGAACAAATTAATTTGTATTTTATTCTTTCAGCTTTATACTTCAGACGCATTTCGCTCAACTCAAAAATCCAGTCGCGTTTTAAATCGGGATTAACATCGTGATTATCAGGGTGGCAGGGGATTTTAAATTGTTCGGAAGGATTGTTTATTATGTCACGCCAGATTTTATGAACGGACGTATTCAGAAATTTTGACAAAACTACTGTCGGAATTTTTCTTGACTTCGACATCTTTGGAATTTCACCATCGTAAGTTTCCCACATCACGATTTGCAATACAACGTGATTATATTTTTTATCTTTGTAATGCTTGTGGCTGTCCCAGTCGGTCATTGAGCGGTGAATTTCAACATCACCTCTCAAAACTGTCTCGCCGATTTTAACCACGGCTTCCTTATAATCGGCTCCCGAGTCAAAATTTTTTATTCCAAAGTTAATTATTGAAACTTTTTGTCCTTCGGTGGTGTGTAAATCAGTATAATATTCCCCGTTTTCCCATATCCGTGAGATGAAGCTTTCGTTTAGGTCAAGTTTTTTCATTAAAATTGTGGGATAAATTTGATAATTTTAACGAATTAATAATTAAATTAAAAAGTAAATTTATGTTAAGAAAACTATCTCAGTTATCATTTTTAATTATTTTGGCGGTGGTGATTTCATCATGCGGGAATAAACAGGCTGCAAAGTCAGAACAGCAGTATATGCAGGAAGCGCAGGCGAAAGTCGATGCTAAGCAGTACGAAGAAGCAATAGCTATTTACAGGGAATACATAACAGCTTATCCTAAATCGGAGGGTGTGCATGATGCTTACAATAAAATTGCAGGTTATTATTTAACCGAACTTAAAAATACTCCCGAGGGAATAAAAGCATATAAAGAGCATGCTGAAAAATATCCTGATACAAAACAGGGAAAAAATTCTTTGTTCCTTGTTGCGTTTACTTATGATGAAGTTCTGAAGGATAAAGACAATGCGATTAAAGCTTATGAAGTGTTTTTAGCAAAGTATCCAAATGATACAGACCCGAACGAAAAGTTCAGCGAGTCTGCAAGAGTAATGCTTGAGAATCTGAAATCTGGAACATCGATTGAAGAAATGATTAAGAAAATCGAAAGCCAGAATCCTCCAAGCACAGACACGACTACTAAAGTGAGCCCTGATGTTCAGTTAAAAAAAGTAGAACCGGAAAACACAACCAAGAGTCCGAAACAGGAATTATTAGACCAAAGAAAAGAACTGGAAAAGAAAAAATAATTTTTAAAACAGAGTTTAGAATAAAAAGCCGCTTTATTTAAATAAGCGGCTTTTGTTTATGCAGAATGATTATCAAAAATATTTAATTCCTAATGTTATTGCGCGGCTTTCAAATATGGAGCTTCGCGCTAAGCTTGTTGTTGAGGGATTTATGGCAGGGCTACATAAGTCGCCGTATCATGGCTTCAGCGTTGAGTTTGCCGAGCATCGTCAATATATTCCGGGAGATGATTTAAAGTTTCTCGATTGGAAAATTTTTGCAAGAACAGAGAGATATTACATAAAGCAATTTGAGGAAGAAACAAATCTTAAATCTTATATATGTCTCGATATCAGCAAGTCAATGGATTTTTCTTCTCAAAAAGAACAAACAGTTAAGAATAAAACAAAAAGTTTGTTTAAGAAAGTTTTGAATAAGTCTTTTGAAGCGGCTGATAAAAATTCAGATGACGTAATTACAAAACTTGAATACGCTTCTTATCTTGCGGCATCACTTGCATATTTAATGCTTATGCAAAGAGATGCTATTTCACTAACTACTTATGACGTTAAAAGACAAAGTTACATTCCTCCTCGCGCAACTCCGAATAATTTAAGACAAATTTTAAACACCCTGACATCTATTAAGCCGAGTAATCAAACAGGTACTGCAAGTTCACTGAATGAAATTGCTTCCGGTATAAAACGCAGAGGGCTTGTTATAGTTTTGAGTGATTTATTCGATGAACCGGAAGAAGTGGTTAAATCATTGAAGCACTTCAGATTTATGAATAATGAGGTGATTGTATTCCAGATTTTAGACCCGATTGAGATGAATTTTCTTGAGGGCAATCCTGTAACTTTAATCGACATGGAAACAAAAGAGGAAATGTATTCGCAGCCGTTTGCAATACAAAAAGCTTACAAGGAAACGATAAAAGAATTTCTTGAAAATTATAAGAGCCAATTAAAAAATAACGGCATTGATTATCAGGTGCTTTCGACGGAAACGTCATTTGATAAAGCCCTGCTTACTTACCTCGCAAAAAGAACCAAGCTAAATTAATAGGAGCGTGTTTTTTCGTTCCAGATTGGTTCGGTTAAACGATAATCGCCAAATCCTGTATTATCTACAAAAATAAATCTTCTGTTTACGTCATAATAATCCCAGATTTCATATGGTTTTGTGCCTTCCGTGAAGGGGTGTCTTTCAATATTGCTCGGGTCTCCGAAAATTATGTAAACCATTCCCATATCTGTTTTCCAGCCGGGGAAATGAGTTGAATATCTTTCGTTTGCAATTCTCACACGGTTGTAATAATCCAGCATTACCTCATTTTTTGCAGTGTTTGGCGTCGGGTCCTTGCTACGCCAGAAGTTTATAAACGCTTTTTCTTTTTCAAGACGTGTCTTTGCGTTTCTCAGTTTATCAAATTCATCTGCATTTGCAAAGTATATACACTGTGCAATTGCAACATCCAAATCTTTTATAGTAACGGGAAAATCAGTCCATCTGAAATTAAATTCTTTTGTAACAAGATTTTTGTTCTCAGCTTTATCGGAAATTTCGATTGAATAATTTCCCGTCAGGAAATCCTCAGAAGAGAATTTTTCAATTTTTTGGTTCTTGCCGGGTTTCAAAATATAATCAAATGTTCCAGCTGAGACGATATTCTTCTTGTTGTTGTCGATTTTTGAAATTTTATAATCGAATTTTTTTTCTATGTTTGCATCACTGAGATTGTTAACTTCAAAAAAAACATAAAAGGTTTTATTGCCTCCGACATTCTTTGTAACAAGCGGAGTTATGATTTTCTTACCGTCTTTGCCTTCTTCATAGTTTGAAACAAACATTATATCACTCAGAGTAAAATCGGAGCTTTGAAAGTTATTAACGTGTATAATGCTCGATTCAGAAAATTGGTTCTGGTTATTTTTATCTCTTATTTCGACTTCAACTGAATACTTGCCTGATGGTAATGAGAAAGATTTGATTATATATTCAGAGTTATACTTGCTTTTCAGGCGGTCGTCTTTTGTATATGAAATATCAGACGAAAATTTTTCATTGACAAATGCTTTATTTGTTTCATCAACGATGAGAATAGAATATTCAATGTTTGCAGTATATTTATTCTGAGAGGAAATAAATTTAAATTGAATATTTTCCAGAGGTATCTCTATGTATATATCAACTCTTGAATTTGCGGAGGAATCACCTGTATAAAAAACAATCGGGTCTATGTAAAAATAATCCTTCTCGTAGTTGAGATTAGTTATCGATTTCTCCTCGAGCTGAGAATAGGATACATTACTTGCAAAAAATAATGCAAGAACAATTAAAAACGTTTTTGTAATTTTAAAAAATTTCATAGTTTAAGTCCCTCCGGATTAATTTATTACTTCGCCAAAGAGGTCAAATTCTTCAAAGTCATTAATTTTGACATTATAAAATTCACCTGCTTTGAGAGGGTTAACAGGATGCACAAAAATTTCCTGGTCAATTTCGGGTGCGTCTTTATAGCTTCTACCAATGTAGTAATCATTTTCCTTTCTATCAATCAAAACTTTAAGGACACTTCCGACGGTTTTTTCGTTAGATTCCAATGAATTTTCCCGCTGTGCTTCCAGGAGCAGTTTTTGCCTCAATAGCTTCTCTTTATACGGAATTTTGTCAGGCAAGTTAGCGGCGTAAGTATTATCCTCGTGAGAGTATGTAAAAACGCCAAGACGGTCAAACTTAAAATCTTTCACAAAATTGAGCATTTCCTCAAAATCTGCTTCTGTTTCATCCGGATAACCTGTAATTAAAGTCGTTCTGATAGCCATTCCATCGGCATTTTTCCGTATCGATTCCAATAAATTCATCTGTGTCTTTTTGGTTATTCCCCTGCGCATTGATTTCAGAACGTTGTCGGATATATGCTGAACAGGTATATCTATATATTTTATTAACTTAGCATTAGTTCTAAAGGTTTCCAAAAGGTCATCAGGAAAACGTGATGGATATGCATACATAAGACGAATCCATTCAATTCCGTTTATTTCCGAAATTGCATTTATAACATGCGAAAGATTTCGCTTTCTATCGGTATCAAAGCCCCAGTAAGTTGTGTCCTGCCCGATGATGATTAGTTCTTTTACACCCTTTGAAGCCAATTTCTGAGCTTCAATTAAAATATTCTGCAAAGGTTTTGATTTGTGTTTTCCGCGCATGATTGGAATCGCGCAGAATGAGCATGGATTATCACAGCCCTCGCTGATTTTTAAGTATGCAAAATGTTTTGGAGTTGAAAGCTCGCGTTCGCCGAGAAGTTCGGATTTGTAATTACAGCACGCGGCATTTAATATGTCGATAATTGTTTGCGGCTTATCGGTTGCGCCGAAATATTGGTCAACTTCAGGAATGTCTTTTTCGAGTTCCGGTTTGTAACGGTCTGAAAGGCACCCGGCAACATAAACGCTTTTTAAATGTCCTTCTTCTTTGCGGCGAACTGCTCTCAATATGGTATTGATTGATTCTTCTTTTGCTTCTTTAATGAAACCGCATGTATTTATGATGAGATTTTCGGCATCATTTTCGTCTTCGACGATTGTGATGTCATTTGATTTTAATTGTGCTAAAATAAACTCCGAATCTACAAGATTTTTCGAGCATCCGAGCGTTATAAGCTTAAATTTATCTTTCTTAACTTTCATATTTTAAAATAACTTATATAGGGGTAAATTTTAAGTCAGAAATACTCTACTTTTAGTGGGACAGACATTCTTGTCTATCCCGACAAGCAGGAATGCCTGTCGTACCCACGTTTCTTTTGTAGGGGAAGCATTAATACTTGTAAAGACTATTATCAAAGCATAGCAAAAGATTTTCTATTTTTGTAAATTAATTACACAACTTTTTATCAGGGGAATTACCACTTCATTGAAAGAATTTATTCACTTACATAACCATTCTCATTTTTCTCTCTTAGATGCAATTTCTACCATCGACGGACTGATAAACGCAGCAGTCGAAGACAACATGAAAGCTGTTGCATTGACCGATCACGGAGTTATGTACGGCGCGATGGAGTTTTATAAAAAAGCAAAAGCTAAGGGAATAAAACCAATCATCGGCTGTGAGGTTTATGTTGCGCAGTCTGGGACAAGACACGAACGCGGAAGAAAAGATACCGATATTGATGCTTCCACAGAAAGTTCCGACGGACTTGCCTCAACAAACATAAACTATGCGCATCTCATTCTTCTTGCCAAAGATGAAATTGGTTATAAAAACCTGATGAAGATTGTTTCCATCGGACATATGGAAGGTTATTATTATAAACCAAGAGTGGATCTGGAAATTCTTAGGCAGTATAACAAAGGGCTTGTCGCAACATCCGCCTGTGCCGGAGGCGTGATTTCGTGCTATATTACGCGAAATGACCTTGAAATGGCTCGAAAAATGACGGGAGTATATAAAGATATTTATGGTGAAGATTTTTATCTGGAGATACAAGACCACGGCTCAATAGATGCAGAAAAAAAAGTGTTGAGAGAAATGCCGAAGCTTGCGAAAGATTTTGGCATAAAATTGATTGCAACAAATGACGTGCATTACATAAAGCACGAGCATGCCGTTGCTCATAATATTTATTTAAACATCAGCGCAAAGCAAAGCAAAAGCAGTATTCCGGTTGATGTGATAAATGATTTGCGTTACGGCACCGACCAGATTTATTTCAAGACGGCAAAAGAGATGACCGAATTGTTTAAAGATTTTCCTGAAGCAATTCAGTCAACTCTTGAAGTAACTGAAAAATGCAATCTTGAGCTTGACCTTTCGAAGAATCACATGCCGAATTTTAAGATTCCGGGAGAAGAGAAGAAAGCAAAAACTCTTGAAGAATATCTTGAAAAATTATCACGAGAAGGTTTAAAACAGCGAGTTAAGGAAGTTACAAAAGAAGCTGAAGACCGTCTTGCGTATGAGCTTGGTGTAATTAATAAAATGAACTTTGCGGGATATTTCCTGATTGTGATGGATATTATCAAAACCGCAAAGGAGAAGGGCATACTTGTCGGTCCGGGGCGGGGAAGCGCGGCGGGAAGCTTAGTTTCATATTGCATTGGCATAACTGAAGTTAATCCGCTTGAGTATGATTTGCTTTTTGAAAGATTTCTGAATCCGACAAGAATATCAATGCCCGATATAGACATGGATTTTCAGGATGACAGACGAGATGAATTGATTCAGTATGCAAAAGAAAAATACGGAGAGAAATCCGTTGCGCAGGTGATAACGTTCAATAAGCTTGCTCCTCGCGGTGTTTTGAAAGACGTCGGCAGAGTTTTGAATTTTAATTTCGATGAGATAAATAATCTCACTAAGCACATACCGATTGTGTTCGGCAAGGTTACTTCTCTTAAGAAATCTCTTGAGGAAGTTCCTGATTTTGGAGTGTATTTCAAAGGGGGGAATGCCGATGAAAAAAAAGCACGAAAGAGATTGTTCGATTACTCGACCGTTCTTGAAAATCTTAATAAAAACTCATCTCTTCATGCATCGGGAGTGGTTATTGCACCCGGGGATATAACGGATTATGTTCCGCTCTCAAAAGTAACAGGCGAAGATAATCTTTTCTGCACGCAGTATGACATGAATCAGCTTGAAGATGCAGGGTTGATTAAGATGGATTTTCTCGGATTGAAGGAGTTGAAAGTAATCGGCAAGACGCTTGAGCTTGTAAATAAAAAGTATAATTTAGATTTAACGACGGAAAAAATTCCGCTTGATGATAAAAAGACTTATGATTTATTTTCAGCAGGTGCAACTGTCGGCATATTCCAGTTTTCAAAAGGGAAGATGCGCGAGTCTCTTGCAAAGCTGAAGCCGAAAAATATCAATGACCTTTCTGCGATGAACGCTTTATATCGCCCGGGTCCAATGAAATTGATTCCTGAATTTATCGATAAACGTTTCGGAAGAAAACCGATAAAATATTTACATCCACTTCTTGAAAATTCCTTGAAAAGCACTTACGGAATTATTGTATATCAGGAGCAGGTGATGCAGATTGCGCGCGACCTTGCAGGATTCTCTATGGCTCAGGCAGACAATATGAGAAAGGCAATGGGGAAGAAGATTAAGGAAAAGATGCAGCAGATTAAAGAAGAGTTTGTTGCAGGTGCGGTTAAGAATAATGTTCCGAAAAAAGTTGCCGAAGAAATTTATAATTTGATTCTGGATTTTGCTGATTATGGCTTCAATAAATCTCACGGAGTTGCTTATTCGATTTTAGCTTTTTATACTGCGTATCTTAAAACGCATTACCCGATTGAGTTTCTTGCAGTATCGATGCTTTGCAGAAAAGACAGCGATACTGAAATTCAGGAGCTTGCAGTCGAAGCTAAAAAAATGGGAATCAGGCTGCGACCACCAAGTATTAACGAAGCGGAGATTGATTTTAAGATAAATTATTTTGATGATGAATCATCTTTTGGAAGTCATTCCCGCGAAGGCGGGAATCCCAGTCAGGATTCTAAAAAGAAACAAATCGGTGAGATTATTTACGGACTAAGCGCATTGAAAAATGTCGGTGAAAAAGCAGCGCAGAATATTATACTGGAAAGAGAAGCAAACGGAAAGTACAAAGGTTTTATCGATTTCATGAAGCGGGTTGATTTGCGTCTTGTGAATAAGAAAGCTTTAGAAAGCATGATACTCGGAGGTGCGTTCGATGAGCTCGAGCCGAACAGAAAGAAATTATTCACGCACATGGAACGCGCGACTGCTTATGCGATTCATTATAAAGAGCGACCTGAATCAAAAGGTCAGGAAGGTCTTTTCGGCGGAGCAGAAGAAGAACAAAAAAATGAAGATTATATTTTAGATAACTGCGAAGATTTCAGCGAGACCGAAAAGTTCATAAGAGAAAAAGATGTAGTCGGGTTTTATCTAACAGGTCATCCGCTTGATAAATATGAGAAAGAGATAAAAAGCTTTACGACATTAAGCTTCAATGCGGACTTAAACGAGATAAATTTGAATCAGATTAATCCTGTTAAGATGTGCGGAGTTATTCATGATTTGCAGATAAAGATCTCCAAACGCGGCAAAAAGTTTGCTATTTTTAAGCTGGTGGATTTCTTCGGAAAGGGCGAATGCGTGGCGTTTCCGCAGACTTATGAGGAAAAAATGAACTTATTCAGAGAAAATGCACTTATAGTAGTAGAGGGAAAAGCCGAAGAAAACGGGGATGAAATAAAATTAGTCTTAGATAATATTTATTCGATAGACGCTTTGCACGAGAAAAACGCAGCAAACATGCAGATTATTTTGCATAAACAGTTCGACCCTGAGAAGCTTGATAAGATTTTTGAGGAAATCAGCAGGCATCCAGGGGGTAGCTGCAGACTATTCTTCACAATTGTGAATAATGGCAGCACAAAAAAATATTTATCGAGAGAAATGAGGGTAAATCCCAAACAAGAACTAATTTCAAACTTGAAAAATATTGTTGGTGAAACTAACTTAATTATAAATTAAATATATAAAGGAAAAAATAAATGAAAGCATTAGAAATAACAGATGCAAATTTTGCCGCCGAAGTTGAACAATCCACTATTCCTGTATTAATTGATTTCTGGGCTGTATGGTGCGGACCTTGCAAGATGATTGCTCCGATTGTTGAAGAGCTTGCGGGCGAGTATGAAGGTAAAATTAAAATCGGAAAGCTTGACGTCGATAACAATCCTAACGTAGCAATGAAATTCGGTATAAGAAGCATACCTACATTACTCATTTTCAAAGACGGTAAGGTAGCTGACCAGATAGTAGGCGCAGTTCCAAAGCCGCAAATCGTTTCAAAGCTCGAAGCACAACTTCAGACAGCATAAATTATTTCACAATCCTGTTCCGGAAAAACCGGGACAGGATTACTCTTCTTTTTATTCCCCGATAATTTTTACTAAAACTCTTTTATCTCTCTTCCCATCGTATTCACCATAGAAAACTTGTTCCCACGGACCAAAATCCATCTTGCCGTTTGTGATTGCAATGACTGCTTCACGTCCCATGATCGTGCGTTTTAAGTGAGCATCGGCGTTATCTTCAAAGCCGTTATGTTTGTATTGAGAATGCGGTTTTTCGGGAGCGAGCTTTTCGAGCCATACTTCAAAATCCTGATGCAAACCTGATTCATCATCGTTGATAAATACGCTTGCAGAAATATGCATCGCATTGCAGAGCATGAGACCTTCTTTGATTCCGCTTTCTGCCAAGCAGTCTTCAAGCTCGGGCGTGATGTTGATATATGCGCGTCTGGTTTTTGTATTAAACCAGAGTTCTTTACGGTAAGATTTCATTTGTCCTCCTCCTAAATCCTCCTCCAAAGGAGGACTTAAAAGAATATTTATTTAAACGGGTTTTTGAACTTATATAGAACAGGAACTTTATTTGCGAAATATTCCATGTCCTTTGCAGTAAGCTTTTTCTTATCGAACACATCAGGATTGTAAACTTCTTTCCACGGGTCGAGCGCAACATAAATTGAACCTTCGTTATCAAACGTGATTGATTCGGGAGAAAAGCCCATAATTTTGTTTATCTCAGGATAACCTGGAACGGTTAAATTCATATCGGCAACACCGTAATCGGCAACACTGAAATCAGGATTAAATTTTATGCAAAATATTTTTTTCTGATTACGGTCGATGCAGTATAGTTCATAGTCATTGACTGCATAAAGCCCGCAAATAGTCATAATACCCAAATCATGCGTATTAATTTTTTTAAGAAGCTTTAAATCATCATCAAGAATGTAAATATATGTGCTGTCGCTGAAAATTATGTCGGAAATCATTGCATTCTCAAGCCCCATAAAATAAAAATTCGGACTTTTCGTCATTCCTTCAATGGCAACATTAACCCGGGTAAATTCAAACACTTCTGAAGGGACATTTATTTTTTTTATTGCGGTAATTGTGTCGCAGGAAATTAAATTACCATTTGTCTGCAATTCAAAAACACCTTCATAATTTTTGAAGTCATAAACAATGTTACTATCGTTAACGTAGCCCTCGATTGATATAAGCAGTTTATTATCAGATTTTCTAAAAATAATTTCTTCAAAATCTTTTTTTCTGAAATTTTGCAGAAAAGATTGCGCTGCTGCACTCAAATGGATTGAATCTATCCGAATCGTATGAGGAAAAATATTTTCGTTGATGACAACTCGTCTTATCACACCAATATCATCTGCGACGATAAAATTTTTTATATTAGCACTGTCGGAAACTATGCAAATGCCGGAAGTTTGATTTGTGTAATGTCCATCGCTGTCCTGCATCCAGATTGGGTAACCCGGAACAGGATCGACGGTTTTAGAAAGGTATGTTGAATATACAACAAGAGAAACAATTATTAATAACGGTGTTAAAACTCTAAGCATTTCTTAAATTGATTACTTATTTGCATCCGGTTTGTCATCAGACTTGTCAGATTTTTTTGGTCTGTATATGTGAGTGCTTTGTCCAAAAAATATTTCAGCGGTTTCCATGAGTGTCTCGGATAAAGTCGGGTGCGGATGAATTGTTAGTTTTAAATCGGTAACGTTTGCACCCATTTCTACTGCAAGAACTCCCTCTGCAATTAATTCTCCTGCACCTGCTCCGGCGATTCCCATTCCTAAAATTCTCTGACTTCCTTGTTCGATTATAATTTTGGTTAAGCCGTCTGTTCTGTCCAAGGTCATTGCTCTTCCTGATGCCGCCCATGGGAATTTTGCGACTTCGTATTTTATGCCCGATTCTTTTGCTTCAGCTTCGGTGTAACCGCACCAAGCTATTTCGGGGTCAGTGAATACTACTGCAGGAATTGCATTAGGAGCAAACTCAACTTTATGTCCTGCGATGACTTCAACCGCAGTTCTGCCTTCGTGAGATGCTTTGTGAGCAAGCATCGGCTCGCCTGCAACGTCGCCGATTGCATAAATACCCGTTACGTTAGTTTTGCATTGCTTGTCGACGATTATGAATCCTTTGTCATCAACCTTAACTCCGGTTTTTTCTAAATCAAATCCTTTTGTATTTGGCTTTCTTCCTGTCGAAATCAATACGGCATCAAATTCGCGTTCATCTTTTTTCTTATCGGAAGTTTCGAAAGTTACTTTTACTCCTGATTTTGTTTCGGAAATACCTGCAACTTTTGTGCTGACTAAGATTTCTTTGAATAGCTTGCTGATTCTTTTCTGAAACACGGCAACCAAATCCCTGTCAGCACCGTTTAGCAAATGGGGAAGCATTTCGACAACGGTAACTTCCGAACCAACCGAGGCATAAACCGTTCCAAGCTCGAGTCCAATATATCCGCCTCCGATGACTAAAAGTTTCTTCGGAATTTTTTTGATGTCGAGTGCGCCTGTTGAATCCCAGATTTTATCTGAGAATTCAGGAAAGTTCGGGATGCGCGCAGGTGATGAACCTGTTGCGATGATTATATTTTCAAAAGATAATTTTTCTTTTTCTCCGCCGGATTTTTCGACTTCAAGTGTATGCGGGTCTAAAAATTTTGCTGTTCCCTGAATATAATGAACTTTTCTTTGCTTTGTTAATTGTCCGAGTCCGCCTGTTAAATTCTTGACGACTTTATTTTTCCACTCGTTGATTTTTTCGGGATAAAGCTTCGGTTCAGAAAACTCGACGCCCCATTTCGAGGCTTCCTTTGCTTCGTTTACGAGTTTCGCAATATGAAGCAATGCTTTTGAAGGAATACACCCGCGGTAAAGACACACGCCGCCGGGATTTAATTCTTTGTCAATTAATGTTACATCCATTCCAAGGTCAGCGGCAAGAAATGCAGCAGCATATCCACCCGGACCCGCACCTAAAACTATAAGTTGTTTCTTAGACATTAAAGATTTTATCGTTAAAGTGATGCCGTCAGGTCTTCTGACCTGACGGAAGACTGTCAGGAAGTAATTCCTGACAGCAAATCAAATAATTCCTAACAGCAAATTTAAATTATACGCTGTTTCTTAGACAATTCTTTTGAAAAGGGTAATGGGATGACCCAAAGGGTACCCCTTCGCTTCGCTCAGAATGACACGAAGGAAGTCATTCCCGCGAAAGCGGGAATCCCAACACATTTTATAAAAACAAATTAAATAAATTTTCCAGCGAGCCGCAGACCCAACGAAGGAATCTTGCTGCGTCGGCGCCATCAATTATTCTATGGTCATACGAAAGCGATAACGGAAGCATCAATCTCGGTTCGAATTTATCATCAACATAAACTGCTTCTTTGCTTGCTCTTGAAACTCCAAGTATTGCAACTTGCGGTGAATAAACAATCGGAGAAAAATTTGTTCCGCCTATACCGCCAAGATTTGAGATGGTGAACGTTCCGCCGTCCATTTCATCGAGAGTGATTTTTTTACTGCGAGCTTTTTCGGCAAGCTGAGTAAGCTCGATTGAAATTTCAGTGAGCCCTTTGCTGTCAGTGTTTTTAATTACAGGAACAAGAAGTCCTCTGTCGGTATCAACCGCAATACCTATGTTATAATACTTCTTGTTTATAATCGTTTGATTTGATAAATCAATGCTTGTGTTAAAATTCGGGAATTTCTGCAAAGCAAGAGTAATGACCTTCACAAGAATAGCAGTCATCGTAAGATTGCCGCCCTGCTTTTTTACCTCATCAGCATTTTTCTTTCTGAACTCCTCGAGTGAAGTGATGTCGGCTTTATCGAACTGTGTTACCTGCGGAACGGAGTTCCATGAGTTAAGCATTGTCTCTGCAGTTTTTTTGCGGACGTTAGACATCTTTTCGATTTCAATATCCCCCCATTTGGAAAAATCAGGAAGTTTGATTGCAGTCGCAGGAGATACCTTACCGCCTCCGCCTGAAGACATAGTTGTCTTTATATGTTTCTTAACATCATCTTCGGTTATTCTGCCGCTTCCGCCGCTTCCTTGTATGTCGGATAAGTCAACACCAAGCTCACGCGCTAAACGTCTAACGGACGGCGAAGCAGGAACTACTTTTGAAGGAGCAGATTTTTCTTTGGACTCTTCTTTTGGTTTCTCTTCTTTTTTGTCTTCTTTTTTTACGGATTTTTTATCTTCAGAAGCTTTTATTTCTTTCTTTGATTCTTCTTCAATTTCATCCTCATCGGCTTCATCCTTTTCTTCTTCCTCTATATTTTTTTCCTCTTCGCTTTGTTCGTTGTCAGTGTCTTCTTCTTTTGGCTTTGACTTTTCTTCTTTAGAATCCTCTTTAGATTCTTTCTTATCTTCGGATTTCTTTTCAGATTTCTCATCCGATTTTTCATCAGATTTTCCGCCGCCGCTTTCTTCAACCTTAACAATCACGCTGCCGACTTTAATCTTGTCGCCTTCTTTGACATTAATCTCCGTTACTTTTCCCGCAACGGTTGAAGGAACTTCAAAAGATGCTTTCTCAGTCTCTACCTCAATCACAGGCTGGTCAACTTCAATTGTATCTCCTATTTTAACGAGAACTTTGGTTACATCACCCGAATCAATATTTTCGGATATTTCAGGTAGTACTACTTCTTTTGCCATAGTAATAATCTTATAAGTTGGGACAGACAAGATTCCCGACAAGTCGGGACAGGTGCCTGCTCATTAAATTTTTTATACTGTTACCGGATTTGGTTTTTCCGGATTAATTCCAAAATCTTTTATCGCCTGTTTCACAACATCAATTTTTATTTTGTCTTCCTTAGCAAGACCATTGAGCGCAGAAACGGTTATGTATCTCCAGTCAACTTCAAAGAAATCGCGCAGTTCGGCACGGCCTTCACTTCTTCCGAATCCGTCAGTTCCTAAAATATACAAATCGCCGGGGAACCAATTGTCAATAGAAGATGGAAGCATCTTTAAATAATCTGATGCAGCAACGAATACGCCGGTCTCATTCTTTAGCACCTGTTTGACATAAGCTTCTTTTTGTTTCTCGCCGGGATGAAGCATATTCCATCTTTCAACTTCGGTTGCATCCATGTAAAGCTCCTTGTAGCTTGTAATGCTCCATACGTCAACCGAAGCATTGTATTTTTCTTCAAGTACTCCGGCCGCTTTAATTGCTTCGTTCAAGATGGTTCCGCTTCCGAATAAATGAACCTTATTTTTCTTTTTGTTGTCTGATTTCTTGAATCTATAAATTCCTTTCAGGATACCTTCTTCTACACCTTCAGGCATTTTTGGCATTTTGTAAGTTTCATTCATCAAAGTAAGATAATAAAAAATATCTTCGTTGTTATGATACATCCTTCTTATCCCGTCTTTAATAATGACTGCAACTTCATATGCAAATGCAGGGTCATATGCTTTTAAATTCGGGATAGGGAATGCAAGCACGTGGCTGTTGCCATCCTGATGCTGAAGTCCTTCGCCTGCAAGTGTTGTTCTGCCGGCTGTTCCGCCAAGTAAAAATCCTTTTGTGCGCATATCACCCGCTGCCCATATTAAATCACCGATTCTCTGGAATCCAAACATCGAGTAATATATGAAGAATGGAATCATATTAACGCCATGCGAGGCATAAGCAGTTCCTGCAGCAATGAATGACGACATCGAGCCCGCTTCCGTAATTCCTTCTTCAAGAATTTGTCCGTTCTTTGCTTCTTTATAATACAGCAAGCTGTCTTTATCAACAGGTTCATATAATTGTCCTGCGTGAGCATAAATACCGACCTGTCTGAAAAGTGATTCCATACCGAACGTTCTTGCTTCATCGGGAATAATCGGCACGATATATTTACCTATGTTTTTATCTTTCAAAAGCTTTGCAAGAAGCTGAACAAAAGCCATTGTGGTTGCGGCAGTGCGCTCGCCTGAGCCGGCTTTGAAATCTTCAAATATCTTTTCATCGGGCATTTTCATTTCTGCTACTTCGACAATTCTTTTCGGAACGAACCCGTTTAGCTTTTCGCGTTTTTCTTTTAGGTATTGAATTTCCTGACTGTCATCTGATGGTTTATAAAACGGAGTAGCCGCAATATCTTCATCAGAAACCGGAATAGAAAATCTGCTTCTGAATTCTTTTAATTCGTCTTCGTTGAGTTTTTTCTGCTGGTGAGTAATGTTTCTTCCTTCGCCTGATTCACCGAGCCCGTACCCCTTTATTGTCTGTGCAAGAATTACAGTCGGTGCGCCTTTATGCTCGACGGCAGCTTTATACGCAGCAAAAACTTTTGCAGGGTCATGTCCGCCTCGTCCGAGTTTTCTCAATTGCTCATCTGAGTAATTTTTTACTAATTCTAACAGCTCCGGATATTTTCCGAAGAAATCTTTGCGGATGTAATCACCGCTCGATACCGTATATTTTTGAAACTGCCCGTCAGGCACTTCAAACATTCTTTTTGCGAGCAGGTCGTCTTTATCTTTTGCCAACAACGGGTCCCAATCGCTTCCCCAAATAACTTTTATTACGTTCCATCCCGCGCCTCTGAATGCCGCTTCAAGCTCCTGAATGATTTTTCCGTTACCACGGACAGGTCCATCAAGACGCTGAAGATTGCAGTTAATTACAAAAATCAGATTGTCAAGTTTTTCGCGTGATGCAAGTGTAATTGCTCCGAGTGATTCAGGTTCATCAGTTTCACCGTCGCCAAGGAAAGCCCAGACTTTTTGTTTTGAGGTATCTTTGATGCCTCTGTCCATCAGGTAATGATTAAATCTTGCCTGATAGATTGACATTATAGGAGCAAGCCCCATAGATACGGTGGGGAATTCCCAGAAGCCCGGCATCAGCCACGGATGCGGATAAGATGAAAGACCTTTTCCGTCTGTTTGAAGCTCTCGCCTGAAATTTTCTAATTCTTTTTCTGTGATGCGTCCTTCGAGAAATGCTCGTGCATAAATTCCAGGAGTAGCGTGTCCCTGAAAATAAATTAAATCACCATCATGTTTGTCGCCTTTGCCCCGGAAGAAATGATTAAATGCCACTTCATACAATGTAGCTGCAGATGCATAGGTCGAAATATGTCCGCCGATACCGCTAAGCTCACGGTTGGCTTTGACAACCATTGCCATAGCATTCCACCGGATGATACTTTTTATGCGGCGTTCGAGTTCGCGATTGCCGGGATATGGCGGCTGATCTCCGGCGTGTATGGTATTAATGTAAGGAGTATTTGCAGTGAAAAACGTTTTTACCCCTATGTTTTGCGCGTGTAATTGAAGTTTTTTGAGAAGCTCGCTGACGCGTTCAGGACCTTCGGTTTCAAATACATAATCAAGAGAACTTAGCCATTCCTTATTTTCCTGGTCAATGTATTCTTTGTCAAATTCTTTATCTTTATTTTCAGCCATAAAATGTTATAATTCATCGGAATATATACAAATTAACATAACTAAATAAGCATATCAATTTACCTTTTTGGGACTAATTTTCTTTGTCTTTCCTGCGAAAGCAGGAATCCAGCAACGTTTCGTTGACCCTGAATCCAGTTCAGGGTGACAAAATGAAGATTTAATATATAAGGATAACCAATATTTAGTCTATATTGTTCTTTCTATTGCTTTTCCTAAATATTTTAATAAAGTTTCAATAAATAACCCCGTTCAATATGAAAAAGATAATACTAATTTTCTTAATTAAGATTTTCTTTTTTTCTCTGACATCCCAAAGCTTTGCATGGGATACAACAGCAGCAAAATTTTATCCGCTGGCAATTGGAAATTCATATACATATGTAAAGCAACAGCTCCATGACTTGGGATGTCTTCCAATGCAAATATATGGTAATTATAGAGTCAAAATTACGAGAGATACTATATTAAATAATGGAAAAAAATATTTTGTGTTTGAAGGTTGGAATAATATTCTTTCAACTCCTAATTGGAGATACCAAAGAATAGATTCTTCAACTATGAATGTATATTTTTTTGATGAGACTGTTAGTCTTGACAGACTTATGGACAGTTTAAAAGCACAATTAGGAGATACATTCAAATGTAACCGATTTACCACAACCCATTGGGCTTGGGCAAAATTTCAAAATCAAAATACAGGTTTTATATACGGACAAAACAGAATTTTTAGAAATTATCCGGCAAGAGCATCCGCACCTACACAACTTTTAGAATATAATCTTGTTGAAGGAATTGGCTTCAGAAGTTTTTCAATGTGTGAGCTTGGCGGTGTTACATATTATACCAAAGGTGCAGTCATAAATGGTATTGTTTACGGAGATACAAGTTTGACGCATGTTCAGCAGATAGGAAGTGCTGTTCCTGATAAATTTGAGTTGATGCAGAATTATCCAAATCCGTTTAATCCCTCTACAAATTTCGAATTTCGCATTGCGGATTTCGGATTTGTTAAGTTGAAAATTTTTGATATGCTTGGTAAGGAACTTGAAACGCTGGTAAATGAAAACCTTAATCTGGGTATTTATCAAGTTCAGTGGAATGCTAAAAATTTTCCGAGCGGAGTTTATTTTTATAGACTTGAGACGAATGACTTCAAAGATGTAAAGAGAATGGTTATACTAAAATAACAAACAGCCCCGAACGTCCAAGGGGCTGCAGTTCGCTGTCGAAACCATTGCGGAGGAGACGAACAGCAGAATAATCTTATGATTCAGCGAAACTTATTTTAAATTGTTAAAGCTGAAGAGCTCGTTTGCAGATAAGAGCAGGTTATTTTGTTTAGCATCGTAAATTTTCATTTCACAAGTAAAATTTTTGTTGATGATTTCTTGTGCGGGTTTGAAATAGACTCCGTGATTGCCTTTAAAAACTTCACCTTCCACGAGTGTCTGAATGTCTTTCCCATCACATTTTACTTTGAGGATAACATAACCGTCATTCACTGATTCAAACCTGATAAGAAATATATTGTTTATCTTATCGGGAGTTATATTTATATATTTAGATTGCTCTGTTTTGTTTTGCACAAAATTAATATCATTCGCATTAATTTGTGCGGCACTCACAAGAAGCAGTAAAGCTAAGCTGATAATAATTTTTTTCATTTTAATATTTTTTGTTTAGTTAAATTACTTGATTCAAAAATATGTAACTTTTTCTTTCTTGCAAAAGAAACTTTTTAACGATTTTCATTTTTGAAATTCTTATTTTTCTGCAATAATAGTTCAAAACTTGCATTTTTTAATTAAATTTTTCATTAAATATTACTATGCACAAAAGCTCGGTTATTGAAATAATAAAACATTTTTCAGAAGAAGAACTAACTAGATTTAATGATTTTGTAAACTCCCCTTATTATAATAAGAATAAAAGTGTGCGCAAGTTATATGCGGAAATAAAGAAACATTCAAAAATTTTTGAAAGTGAAAACTTAAAAAAGGAAAATATCTGGAAAAAGATTTATCCGGGAAAAAATTTTAATTACGGGGTGATGAAGAATTTGATTCATGAGTTAACAAAATTGCTTGAACAATTTATCGTGGTGGAATATTCGGCAAAAGATGAGCTCACATATATCAGAAATCTGATTTATGCTTTATTAGAGCAACGAAATTTTAAGCTTTACAACCATAAGTACAATAAAGTTTTAAATAATTATTTTAAAAATTCAAATAAAAGACTAACAACATTTGCAAATAAATATTATGAGCTTTATTCTGAAATTATACTTTCAAAAGCACATGACCCTTTAACGTTTAAAAAAATTGAATCATTGGGAGAAATAATTACCACTTCAGAAAACTTCAGTGCCATCAGCATACTGATTCTTTCGATGATTAATTTTCTTAATATAAAGCCTTTAATGAATATAGGAGGGATTGCTTCAGAAGAGACAATGATTCAAAGCTTGCAATTACTTGATGAAAAAAAGATAAATAAGATACTAAATTATTTGAAAAAAAATTCTCAAAAAGACTATAGAATCCTGAATTGCTATTATATGTTTTATTTATCTATGTCTAACTTAAGCGACATCAAGTTATATTATAAAACCAAAGAAACATTAGCTGAGGAGAGAAATTTATTCAGCAGAAAAGAATTGAGAATTTTGTGCATAGGGCTTCATAATTTATGCTACAATATGCCAATTGAAGTGAATAAAATAAATGAACACTATGAAATTTATAAATTTATGGATGAAAACGATGTATTATTAGAGGAAACAAATCTGATTCATCATATAAATTATGATAATTATGTCTATCAATTAATAAATTTAAAGAAAACCGATGAACTTGAGCAATTTATAAATAAATACTCACAATACCTGGATGAGAAAGGACAAGAAAGTTATTTTAATTATGCAATGGCTGAATTAAATTTCTTAAAAGGAAAATTTGAAAAATCATTGGAACATCTAATAAAAATAAATGATGAGTTTGCAAAATTAAAAGTTCCGATTAAAGTTTTGCATATTAAATGTTTTTATGAATTAAATGAGTATGAAAAATTTAAGTATCTTTATGAATCATATAAAAGGTTTCAGCCTAAAAATGAACAAGTTTCAGAAGATAGAACAGAAAGAACATTAAAACTTTGTAAATGGGTAACAAAATTGTTTGAATTGCGTGAACGCCGCTCAATATATGAAATTGAAAAACTGAAAAAAGAATTTGATTCTATGCATAAGTTGCCTTATAGAGTGTGGATAAAAGAAAAAATTGATGAGTTGGTTAAAGAGAATAAAAATCTTAATACATCAAAGAATAAACGATAATATTTGTTCCCATTTTCATTGCTTCTTCGCGTTTTTCGGGAGGGTCGTTGTATTCGCGCGGGTCGGCCCAGCCGTCTGTGATGTTCGATTCATAAATATAAAAAACACAAATACGCCCGTTCGCATCATATATGCCGAAACCCTGAGCCGGTTTTGAGTCGTGTTCGTGAGTTTTCGGCAATCCGTTTGGAAAACTGTAATGACAGTTGTATATCGGGTTATTAAAAGGAATTTCTTTTAATTCTTTATCGGGAAAAACTTTTTTGATTTCTTTTCTGAATGATTCGTCCATACCGTAATCATCATCCGCAAATAGAAATCCGCCTGACTCGCAGTATTTCCTCAGACGTTTCGCCTCAGCATCCGAGAAGGTAATGTTCCCGTGACCTGTTAATAAAATGAAAGGATAGTTAAATATATCATCGGATGAAACATCAACGGAATAAAACTCAGGCTTATCAACATCGATGACAGTATTTTTTTTCAGATAGTCCATCATATTTACTTCGGCAGACGGGTCATTATACCAATCTCCGCCTCCTGAATATTTTAATCTTGCAATCTTAAATGGAAAAGAATTTTTCTTAACTCCATCAGTTTGCGAGAAAACATTTTCTGATATAAGCAAAAATACTATTAAGATAATTAAACTTTTCATATTAAATTAAGGATTGAAGTTAAGATATATTAATTATGTTAAAATTTTGATATAATTAATATATCTTACAAACGCTCGGGGGTAAAAGTTTCTTTTTTAGTTTTAAAAGATATCCATTATAAGAAAAAATAAACTAATATCGGGCGCTTTAGTAATTTTATTGCTATGTGCGCTGACCTATGCGGATATTATTTCAACCGCAAAGATTTCACTTACGTTATTTTATGTTCTTATAGTAATTTACTCCACGTGGAAAGTAAATCTTAAGTACTCAATATTTGTCACCCTTCTTATTACCGCAAGTACCGCCTATGTGGATAATGTTCTTTTTGGCATTTCATTTCTGGACTTTTATAGTATTATAAATCTCATATCGCGCTTAATCGTTTTGATTATTGTATCAGTATTAACTGAAAAAATCATTCAGAGAAACATTACGCAGGAAAAAATAATCAAAGAAAGAACGGAAAATCTTGAAAAAGAAATAAGTGAAAGAATAAAGAAAGAAAATTTACTTTCAGAAAGTGAGATTAAATATAAAAATCTTCTGAACAATGAACCGGTTGCGGTATTGAGATGGAATTTACTGGATAACCGTGTTGATTACGCAAATAAAGAATTTACGCGTCAGTCCGGTTATACTATGGAAGAATACGATAAGCTCAGCGATGAGCAAAGCATAAGCATGATTTATCCGGATGACAGGGAAATGCTCTTTGGTTTTTACAGAGACTGGTCAGCATCAGATTATAAAGAAAGCCAGTCAGTTACTTACCGCATAATAAACCGCGAAGGAAAAATAATATGGCTTGATACGTTTCTTTATGCCGAGCGCAACAAAGAAGGTGCAGTTAAGTTTATTAATCAGATTTGCTATGACATAACTGATAAGAAGCTAACGGAAGAATCTCTTATAAAGAGTAAGGAGCGGTATCAATCATTCATTGAAAACAGCAACGAAGGAATTTACAGGATTGAATTTGACATACCTGTGGACTTGAAAAAAGCTGAAGATGAAGTCATAAAAAGCATTTATCGTTTCGGTTATATTGCGGAGTGCAACAATGTATTCGGGAAAATGTATGGATACAAAGATGCATCATCACTCATCGGGGATGAAATAGCCCGAATATTCGGATATGACCCGAAAAAAAATAATTCTGCCACTACCATTTTCAAAGACTTCATTCCAAATAATTTTAAGACAAATGATTTTGTTACCGAGGAAATTGTCGGAGAAAATAAAAAATATTTCAGAAAAAATCTTGTTGGAATTATTAAGGATGATAAGTTAATGCGCATATGGGGAATTCAACAGGACATAAGCGAATTGCGGATTGTGCAGGAAAAGAACAGAGCTTTTTCAAGAGCCATTGAGCAGAGCCCCGATGCAATTGTAATTATGGATACGAATTTTAAAATTCAATTTACAAATCCTAAGTTTGAAGAGATTACGGAATTCGATGAAATTGAAATACAAAATAAAAGACCGTTCATAATTTTAAAAGAAAACACACCGGATACTTTAAGAAAAGAGATTTTGAGAACTTTACTGAGCGGGAAAGTATGGACAGGGGAATATGCAAACCAGACAAAGAGCGGAAAAAAATACTGGGAGTTTGCAACACTTGCCCCGATAAAAAACGAGCAGGGCGAGATAACAAATTTTGTGTATATTAAAAAAGACATCAGCGACAGAAAGAAATTCGAAGCTGAGCTTGTCGAAGCGAAAATAAAAGCCGAAGAAGCAAATAAAATCAAAGATGAATTTATTGCAAACATGAGTCATGAGATAAGAACGCCAATGAACGGCATTATCGGCATGATTCAGCTACTGGAAATGAGCAAGCTTGATGAAGAGCAGGTTGACTGCATAGAAACGATTAAATATTCTTCCGACTTGTTGTTGAAAATCATAAATGATATTCTCGATTTTTCAAAACTTGAGTTTGGAAACGTGAGACTGAATTACGAGCGTTTTAATTTAAAGGAAGTCGGCAAAAACATTTACAATATTTTTGCAAACGAAGCTAAGTCGAGAGGATTGGATTTCAGAATATCTCTGAATAGTGATTTTAATTATTTAGTTGCAGGCGACATCCATAGAGTAAATCAGATATTGATTAATTTAATCAGCAATTCATTGAAATTTACATCAAGCGGATTCATTGAACTCATCATAAATGAGAATTATAAAAACCAACATAAAGTAATAATGGATTTCAAAGTCAAAGATTCGGGGATAGGAATTCCTCAGGAAAAATTCGGAATGCTTTTCGAAAGCTTTACGCAGCTTGAAAATCCTTATACCAAAAAACATATGGGAACTGGTCTCGGTCTTGCAATAGTCAAAAAAATCGTTGACCTTATGAAGGGAGTTATATGCGTCGATAGCGAACCCGGTAGAGGGAGCGAGTTCGCAGTTCAATTGACATTTGATTTGGTGAAGAATTAATTTTTCAATTATTTATTAATAAAAAAAGCACTTAAAACGATGTTTTGAGTGCTTTTTGTTTGTGGTCAGGGCCGGAATCGAACCGGCGACACACGGCTTTTCAGGCCGTTGCTCTACCAACTGAGCTACCTGACCATTTTTAATTCATTACAAATTACCGTTTTTTGTTATGAGTTTCAATTCAGTTTTAACTTAATTTATCATTCACCTTTAAAAATGTTTATACATTGCTTAATTTACGTGCAAAATTAACCTAAAAACTTTATGGCAGATAATACATCTTCAAAACCTGTTCTTGAAAAACACGATAAATATGATTTATACATAACAATTATACTGGGGCTTGCAACTTTATGCGGCGCAACGGCTGCATACTTCAGCGCATTGTGGGGCGGAGAATTGCAGACAAGTTATGCGCAGGCAGTTAACTACAGACAGGAAGCAAATACTTTATATCTCGATGCAGCTAACCAAAAAGAAGATTGGGAATTCACAAGCTTCAAAGATGATATGTTTTATATTCAATGGAAAGAAAGTGTGCAAAGAGGAGACCCTGATGCGGCATATTATTTCAGCCAGCTTAGTGAAGAATATCAGAAAGATTTAACCGACACCACCGGCGGTGAAACAAATTACGAGCAGGGCGAACAACAGCGTCTTGCGGAGCTTGAAGCAACGTTTGAAGTTGCAGATTCTATATTTACATTAAGCGAGCAGAAAATGACTTACGGGCAAGAAGCAAATAGGAACGGCGACCAGTTTACTCTTTCAACAGTGTTATTTACTATTGTGTTATTCTTCGGAGGTCTTGCGGGATTGAAAGCAACGGAGAGTTATAAAAGATATTACCTGATAATTGCGGCGGTTGTGTTTGTGCTGTCGTTGATAAAAATGCTTACGTCGCCATTTCCACCGTTGTAATTTTATCATTCCGAGCGAAGTAAAGAATCCCCTTAGTCAGGGGATCCTTCGCTTTGTTCAGGATGACACGAAATTAAAAACTAAAGGACATTCCTAACTTAAACGAGTCATAGTCCAATGGTGCGGCTGTATTAAACGGCCAGTTCATTGAGCTTGTTCTTAGCTGTGACATTCCGTATGAATACCCGCTTTTCAAAACAAATCCGACTATTGCTCCGCCAACGGGAGTTTTTTGCATGACGTTATGAACAAATCCGTCAACAAGCATATATCCTGCTTCTTCGACAAGCAAGCTTACCATATGTTTTCCGAACTGGTGTCTCGGGAAGATTAAGCTTCTTTCATATTTGAAATCTATGCCGATAAGGTTGTTTGCTTTTACGTTGATGCCGATTTCATTTGACGTTCCGAAACGGAAGTCTTTATTAAAATCCGATAAGACTGTTATGTCATTTTGAGGAAGTGATGAAAGTGAAGCTTCGTTTATGTTAACTCTGCTCCAGATGTATGAGTTTGAGTTGTAAGGTAAAATTGAAAATGAGTTAAACTTAAATCCCGTTCCTGTTCTTTTTCCAAAACCGAATCTCCACATATCGGATGCTAATCCTATCTGGTTGTTTCTGTCATAATTCAAATCACTTGAAGCGGTTGAAAGCAAAAGATACTTAAAGCTGTATCTTGTAACATTATGATTTCTGAAATTCGGACTCTGGCTTGACGTTCCGAGTTTCAATTCCATCATACCGGTTTTGCTTATAGTTGTGGTGAGGCGCGGAGAATTAATTGCTGATGTTCCGTAGGAAAGCTCAACGGTCGGTTTTTTGCCGAAACTTGTATAATCATAAAATATGTTATATTTACTTGCTTCAGGGTCATCACAATAATAGGATGAATTTGAGGAAGCCGATTGTGAATTAGCGACGCCTGAAATACAGAAAACGAATAAAATTAGAAATAGCTTTTTCATAATTTTATGGATTTAAGGTTTGTAAATAAACGAACTTGGGGAAAATTAGTTTAAAATGAATATAAAACACCTGTATACGAGTTTTGACGATTAAAGTGAGAAAAAGGTTTCATGCAATAAAATCGAAAATAAGCCCCAACGATTGACTTTTACCACAGAAACTTAATGCAAAATTTTGGTGTTTAAATTCTTGAAAATAATAGATAATTTTATAATAAGTGGTAAAGAATATATTTAAAATATTATCTCTGAGAGTTGTTTCAATTGTTTTATTATTAACTCTGCTTTCGAGCAACACTATTGTAATTGCACAATATGTGTGTTCAAGTCAGATGGAACAAAATATTGAAGAAGGATGCTGCTGTCACGATAATAAAAATCTTAACACAAATGATAATGCCGAACTGATTCGCAGCGATTGCGGATGTTGTATTACTCAGGGGCAGCCAATCGATAATTCCTTACCGCCCATTACCGTTGCTTCAAATCAACTTATCCAGGATCACCAGTATGTTCAGTCGGAAATAAATACACAGAATATTTTTACCGCTGAACTTAATTTACAAACATCACAAATTCCTCTCATCAAACAGGATATAAACATCCTGAATGCTAATCTCAGAATTTAAAAAATTTTCCTTTTCAATTTTTAATAACGGATAATTCAATTAGATTATCCGGCATATTATAATTTTAAATTTTAATAAAAACATATAATGAAAAAGAAAATATTTTTATCGTTGATTGCATTCATTGCAATTGCAACTTTATCATTTGTAAATAATTCAAATGCAAAAGTTGAGTATATAAATTCATGCTGCTGCGCTCAATGTGTATGTACTGATTGCGGGAATTGCTGTTCTCAAGGAAATTGCGAAAACTGCGCAGATTGTTCATCTTGCTGTACATCTTCAAATTGTTCAATGCCGCATAATTCAGACGGAACTTCACAAGGAATTGAAACAATGAGCCCTGATTCTGCTATCTGCATGGTATCTGGAGAGCCGCTTGAAAGCGGCAAAGGCGTAGGATTCACTTATCTCGGCAAAGAATATAAATTTTGCTGCGCGGGATGCATTGAAGAATTCAAAGCCGAGCCCATGAATTATTTGAAAGATGAAATTCAATGTCCTGTTATGGAAGGCGCTGCAAAAAAAGATGTCTCAACGGTTGTTGACGGTGTGAAATATTATTTCTGCTGCGCAGGATGTGATGACAAGTTCAAAGCAAACCCTGAAAAATACATGAATGGAAGCGTTGAAAAAGAAAGCAAACATGAAGGTCATCATTAAAATTAAATAATTAATCCTAAGCCGCCCGCATAATTTCATGCGGGTGGTTTCTACATAATCATAAAATGAAAAAATTAATATTTATAATAATCCTTTTCCTGACAACCGGCATTGCAAGCGCACAGGTTACCAAAGCAACGGTAGGCGTTGACGGCTTTACGTGCTCGCTTTGCGCTAAGGGAGTAGAGGGAGAATTGAAATCTCTCGACTTTGTGAAATCAGTTAAGACAAACATAAAAGCAACTACTTTTGACCTTACATTTAAGACAGGCTCTAATATAGTAATCTCAAGCATTGCAGATGCAATAAATGACGGCGGTTTTACTTTGCGCGACATTAAGATAATTGCATCGGGAAAAATTGTGTCGGATAACAACGGTGGGTTCAAACTTGTAACCGGGAATACACCCGATTTGATGATTAAAAACCTGAATGGAGATTACAAAGACGGTGACGAGTTAAATATTACCGGCATGGTAAATGTTTCGGGAAAATCCGTTAATGTTATTTCGGCTAAGAAAATATAAACTCTTAATATTAACTAAAATAAAACCGGTGCAAGCCGGTTTTATTTTTTTATGAAAAAACTTTTACTCATTACATTAACATTACTTTTTATTGCTTCATCCGTTTACGCGCAGATAAATCGCGACTGGGTGCAGAGATATAACGGCACCGCAAACAGTTATGACATAGTCTGCGACATTATTCCTGATGACAGCGGAAACGTTTTTGTTTACGGCACTTCCTTTAATACAGGCACAGCAACCGATATTACAGTTGTTAAATATAACTCTTCGGGCGGAATAGTATGGAATAAAAAATTTAATTTTGGTGAGAACAGCTATGACCAAACGCGTGCAGTTTATAAGGATGAAATGAATAATTCTTATATATGCGGTTTCACGACTGAAGGCGGAAGTGATAACAAGATGATTACATTGAAAGTTGACGGAACGGGGAATCTGAATTGGTCAAAGATATTTACAAAAGTTAATTATTCTAATTTTGTCGGTTCCGATATCGCTCTATATAATGATAGAGTATATGTAACCGGCAACGGACGTAACGCATCAGGATATAATGAAATGTTTCTCTGGTGTTACAATTCCGGAGGAGTTTTTCAATGGGATAAAAGTGCGGGCAGCGGACAGAATAATTATGAGGGCATCAATCTTGTTGTAAATGGCTCTTCTAAGATTACGGTTGGTTGTAATATAACTTATTCAACTAACATTACAACCGTTGGATTTTTAAGATATAACTTAGATGGGAGTTCCAATGGCTTTTTAGGTTATGAAACTCCAAGTAAATTAATAAAATTAATAACCGATAATTATAAAAATCTCATATATCTTACAAGCGTAGTACACCCGGATTCTTTAGGTAGTGTGAACTTTATGGTGATAAAGTGCGACAGTATTTCAATATCAAATCATAATTGGTTAAAAATTTTTAACGGCTCTGGCAATCATTATGATTTTCCTTTTGATGTTTGTGTTGATACTCAAAATAATATTTTGGTAACAGGCAGCAGCCGTCACGGTGATTCGCTCGGAACGGAAGACATTGTAACATTGAAATACAGTCCAAACGGTGATTTACTGTGGAACAGAATCTGGAATTCTGATTCCAACGGTATTGACCAGGGAATGAGCATTACGACTGATGCTTTTAACAATGTATATGTAGGCGGTGCGGCGGATATTGGCGGAATAAAATTAGCTTACAAAATTCTAAAATACAGTCCCGCAGGAAATTTGCTATGGCAGGATATTTATCACCACGCACCGAACCCTGAAGATTTTGTTTATGCCGTGAGAATAAATAACAGAAATGATTTATTTGTAACGGGCATCAGCTTTAATCCCGGAACGGATTATGATTTTGCAACCCTAAAGTATTCACAAAATGTAAGTGTTGAAAATATTTCAAATAATATTCCGGATAAATTCTTATTGAAACAGAATTATCCGAACCCGTTTAATCCCTCTACTAATATAGAATTTTATGTTCCGTCAAACGTCAAACGTGAAACGTCAAATGTGAAATTAATTATATATGATATGTCAGGAAAAGAGTTAGCTGTTTTAGTAAATGAGCAACTAAACGCAGGAGCATATAAAGTTAGTTGGGATGCATCAAATTATTCAAGCGGGGTTTATTTTTATGAACTTAAAACAAACAATTTTAGCGAAACAAAAAAAATGCTGCTGATAAAATAGTGGAATTATTTTATTGCAGTTTGGCATTGCGGGAATTTTAATAAAATGAAAACAAAAATTTTATACATATTATTATTTTTATTTATTTCTGCCGGTGTTCAGGCACAGACCTTAAAAGGAAAAGTTGTCCTCGCATCGGATGAAAAAGAAGTTTTGCCGGATGCAAGGATTCAATGGATTAATACTGAAATATTTGCGGTATCTGACATTGAAGGAAAGTTTGAAATTACTACGCAGGATATTGCAGATAAGCGTCTTGTTATTAGATTGTCAGGATATTTTACCGATACGGTTGCGATAACAAATGAAAAGTATAAAATAATAAGACTGCGCGATTACCAAACCGGTGAAATAGTTGTAAAGGATAAGTCAGATAAAGATTTAGCAAAAGAAAAAATTGAAAAAACCGAAGCAATAGACCAGCACGATTTGGAAAAAGCAGCGTGCTGCGACTTAAGCGGATGTTTCGGGACAAGCGGAAATATAGAAGTAAGCGTATCCGATGTCGTTACCGACAGTAAGGACTTGAAGCTTCTCGGAACGGACGGTGTTTATACATTAACGCTTAAGGAAGGCATCCCTTTGCTCAACGGTCTTTCATCTGTATATGGTTTAAGCTCCATTTCGGGAACGATGATCAATGCAATTACTGTTGCAAAAGGTTCCAATTCTGTTTTGCAGGGTTATGAATCTATAAGTGGTATCATAAACGTTATAATGAAAGAACCCGAGTCGAGCGATAAATTTTTCTTAAATGCATATACTAACAGCTATCTTGAAAAACACATCAACGTAAACGGCAAACAGAAATTCGATAAAATGATTTCTGCTTTGCTTGCTTTTCATTCCGTACAGAAAGCAAACCGCATTGATAATAATGATGATGGATTTCTTGATCTTCCTTTAATTACAAGATACTCATTTTATAACAGATGGAATGTCGGTAATCCTGAAGATAATGAATGGAGCGGAAACGTCGCGTTCAGGTATCTTGATGAAAAAAGAATCGGCGGACAAAAAAACTTTAATGAAGATAATGCAACGAGCGGGATTTATGGACAGACAATTAAAACAATAAGAAATGAATTTACAGGACGACTTAACAAAAGACTAGGGAGTGAGAATTCAATCGTTGCTCAGATTGGCTGGAGTGACCACAGGCAACGTTCAATATTCGGATTGACTGACTATAATGCGTTTCAGAGAGATTTATATGTTAATGTGCTATTTGATTATTTTTATTTGGAGCATAGTAATTTAAAAGTAGGATTTAATTACAGACATCAGGACTTAAACGAAGATATTTTATTTAGTGAAAATCCGTATTCAAAAACTTATAACGGAAGCTATAAGTTTGAGGAAAGCATTCCGGGTTTGTTTGCTGAAAATAAATTTGAAGTGATTCATGAGAAGCTTGACTTGGTACCGGGAGTGAGAGTTGATTTTAATAGTAATTACGGGACTATTTTGACTCCGAGATTTATGTTTAAATACGGAATTGATGAGCAGACCGTTTTACGAGGTTCGGTCGGAAGCGGGTTCAGAACTCCAAAGCTTTTTGCAGAAAATCAAAATTTGTTTGCAACGGGTAAAGACATAATATTCCCGCAATTCATAAAAGGTGAAAAATCCATTAACTGGGGAGTGAGCTTAACAAGAGAAATCGTGATTGATGAAATTGATTTTGATGTAGCTTTGGATTTTTACAGAACGACTTTCACAGACCAGTTTGTTGCGGATTATGATGAAGTTCCCGGACAAGTTATATTTTATAATAGCAGTGAGTCTTCAGTATCAAACAGTTTCCAGAGTGAAATCACATTTAACATTTCAGAAGAGTTTGACGGAAAGTTAAGCTATAATTATCTCGATGTTTATTATTTTAAGAACGGTGTCAAAAATGAAATGCCATTTAATGCAAAGCACAGAGGACTTTTCAGCTTAACCTATGAAACTCCCGGAAAAATGTGGATGTTTTCAGGAAGCGCGCAGTATTTTGGGAAACAAAGACTGCCTTCGACAAAAGATAACCCGGTGCAATATCAGCGACCGGATTATTCGGATGCATTCGGAATGATAAATTCGCAGCTTACTTTCAGGATTTCAAATTATGAAATTTATTCCGGGGTTGAAAATATTTTGAATTACAAACAGTCAAATCCTATTATCAGCGCAGAAAATCCTTTCGGTCAATATTTTGATACGAGCTTTAACTGGGGTCCGACAAAGGGAAGAGAGTTTTATGTCGGCGCAAGGTTTAAGCTGAACTAAATTTTAACACCCCCTTTTTCCCCCTTTATTTACTAAGGGGGAATATTTTTATGTCATTCTGAGCGAAGCGAAGAATCCCGTCTTTGCAATATGCAAATTTCTAATTCCATACCTGAAAGTATATCACGTCACGACAAGTTATATAACATCGCCTTTTATCTCAGCTTGTTCACGATTTTTTATAACATTGCCGAAGGAATAATTTCCACTTATTTGGGTTATCAGGATGACAGCTTAGCGCTGTTCGGGTTTGGAGTTGACAGCTTCATAGAAAGCTTGTCGGGTGTCGGCATTGCAGTGATGATTTTAAGAATGCGTAACAATCCGAAAAGCCATAAAGGACCGTTTGAAGTTACTGCACTGAAAATAACAGGAGTAGCATTTTATATTTTATCTGCGGGATTGCTCGTTGGCGCTGCTGCAAATTTAATTGAAGGCAGAAAACCCGAAACAACTTTTTGGGGAGTCGTAATTTCGCTTATCTCTATTGTAGTAATGGTAATTTTGATGTTATGGAAAAACAAAGTCGGAAGAGAGCTTAACTCAAAGCCGATTCTTGCAGACTCAAATTGCACTCGTGCCTGTATTTATATGTCGATTGTTTTGCTTGTGTCGAGTTTTATATATGAATTAACAGGAATCGGCTACATCGATGCGTTGGGAACGCTCGGTATTGTTTATTTTGCAGTCACTGAAGGACGCGAATGCTTCCAAAAAGCTAAAGGAATTGATTGCTGCTCATAATGAGCATTACAAATACTCTGATAAATCAGTTTGCACAACAGTTTTGAGCATACTTACATTTTTTATCTGAATAGCTGCAAAACACACAACAATCATTTTTTAAAGGCTTAAATATTTTATTACAATTTTTACACTCAAAGAAGAAAACACAACAATTATCAGGGATTGTTTCCTGGGTGATGTTGTTACACTCGGGGCACTTTAAATTTGCTTTTACTGTATTCAACTCTTTTAATTTAATAATATTCCCGTAATGCGGGACTGCAATAAAATAACTCCGTTATTTTATCAGCAGCAACTTTTTTGTTTCAGAAAATTTTTCTGTTTCAAGTTTATAATAATAAACACCGCTTGAATATTCAGACGCATCCCATTGGACTTTGTATGTACCTGCATTTAAATTTTGATTAACGAGTCTCTCAACTTCTTTGCCGAGATTATTGAAAATCTTTAACTTTACAAATCCGAAATCAGCAATCCGAAATTCGAAATTGGTTGAGGGATTAAACGGGTTGGGATAATTTTGTTTTAACTCAAACTTCGTGGGAATGATGTTTGAAATATTCTCAATATTCACAATGCTGTCTTTTCCATATCTGTAAACTCTGTTTCCAACTGCAAATCCAAGAGTATCACTAAGCAATTGAAATACATTTACGTTTAGTAAATTAGGAACTCCGACCCATGTAACTCCGCCGTTTGTGGTTCCAAATGTATTTGAATAAGGCGGCGGAAATTCATGACCTCCTCCAACCCATCCGGTATTTTCATTCAGAAAACAAATTCCCTGAACTACAGGAAAAAAATTATAGTTTTGACGAAACCAGTTTGCACCACCGTTGGTTGTTTTTGCATAATAAGTTGCAGTACCACTTCTTTCCACTGAGCAATATCCTGTAGTTGAATTTATAAAACTGAACTTCCATCCCCATTCACCTGATGTTGTTGATAAATATACTGAATCCCATGTTAACCCTGAATTTGTTGTTCGTAGTATAACGGTTCTTCTCGATGAAAAACCGCCACCAAGTCCTCCGCATACAAAACCTGTATTTTCATTTTGAAAGTAACAATCAATTAATGAAGTTGCTTTGTTATCAATATTTAAAGAAGTCCAAGTAACTCCACGGTTAGTGCTTTTTATTACAGTAGCGAAGCCATCATATCTTCCCGATGCAAAAACAAGATTCGGTCCTGCGATGCTTATTCCACATATGCCGTGCGGCATTGTTCCTGTTATGTTTGTATTTAATGTCCAATTTAATCCGCCGTTTGTTGTTGTGAATAAAGTGCTGTCACTGTCTAATGTTCCTAATACTCCGTATGATGAATCAAAAAATGCAATACTTCTATAGCCTGCAAAAGCTTGTGAGTATATTTGCGACCAATTTTTGCCTCCATTATTTGTTTTATAAACTAACCCATCTATGTCTATAATCCAACCTGTATTGTTATTGATGAAATACACATCTTCAAATCTTGTACTTGATGCTGTAGGTCCTGTTTCGATTACTCTCCACTGGTATACTTGTGAAAAAATATTTTGAGAGTTTAATAAAAAAATAAAAGTAAAGAATTTTAAGATGAAGTGCGGGGTTAATTTTCTCATAGAGTTCTCCTTTGATTCTATTGAGGGTATGTAACCATAAAAATTTTTGTTCTTAAAATCAATACTTTTAAATTAATCCGACTCGGATGGTCGGGTTTCGAGCAATGTATAATTCATAAATAAGAATATCACAAGATAAATATTTTTTCTCTAAGAGATTTATTTTATCTGTTAATATTATAAATAATTTTGTTATTTTTATAAGTTCAACTTATGAAAAGATTTCTTCTCGACTACAACCTTAAAGTCAGACTTCCTATCATTCTCTTTACTGCCGCGGCGGTATTTACAATCACATATTATACATCATTTGCGGAAAGAAATGGAATCGGATATCAACCCGACCAGCCGATTTTATATTCACATAAGCTTCATGCAGGAGATATGCAGATTGATTGCAAATATTGTCACACAAATGTTGAGAAATCGAGCTTTGCTAATGTTCCTTCAGCAGATGTGTGTATGAATTGTCACACGCTTGCAAGAAAAGACAGACCTGAAATTCAGAAACTTACTCAATATTATGAGGAAGGCAAGCCTATCCCGTGGAAAAGAATCCACAGAGTTCCTGATTTTGTTTATTTCAATCACAGCGTTCACGTAAATAAAGGCATTGATTGCGCAAACTGTCATGGTGATGTAAAAAATATGGAAAAGATTGCGCAGGTAAATTCATTCACAATGGCAGCATGTCTTGATTGCCACAGAAATCCACAGAATAATATAGCAGAGTTTCAGCTTATTAAGGATAACTTGAAAAAAGGTCCTCAGTATTGTTCAGCTTGTCATAGGTAGAAGAAAAAACAGATTTATATATTTATTTAATAGTATAGTAAAGACTTTTACATCCTAATGGAAAACAAATCAGTAAGTAAGCCGCAGAAAATAAAAAGGAAGAAATTCTTTTTATATTTTGGGGTTTCGGTTATGGGAGTATTCGGATTATCTAAATTACCCTTCAAAATTTTTCAGTCAAGAAATAACAAGACGGCAGTAAAAGCTTCGCCTATTAAGGTTGAAATCAATCCGCTTGCTGTTAAAAGAACAATAAAACCGGGACAGCAGAATGGGTAAAGATAAAAATTACATAGATTTGAGTTCCGAGATTATAAAAGAAGACGAAAAAATCAATCATACCGAAGTTAAAAACGGTCACGAAGTAAAAGTGGGCGATAAGGACGCTCATTATTGGCGTTCATTCCGCGAGCTTCATAATGACCCTGAATTTATCAGAGCTAAGAATCTTGAGTTTGATAAAGATGCTAACAAGCCGCTTGATGAGGGTGCTTTCAGCGGTTTATCACGAAGAAAATTCCTCGGCTTGCTTGCCGCTTCCGCAGCATTCGCTGCAGCGGGATGCTCTAATTACAGAGACAAAGGTGAAATCATTCCCTATAATAAAAAACCTGAAGAAATTGTCGAGGGTAATCCTAATTATTATGCATCAACGTTCATAATCGGCGGAATGCCAGTTGGTGTTCTTGTGAAAACCCGTGAGGGAAGACCGATAAAAGTTGACGGCAATCCTGAACATCCCGTGAGCAAAGGAAAAATAGATGCAAGAACTCAGGCAAGCATATTAAATGTATATGACCCTGATAGAATTCAGAATCCAAAGTTTGCTTCGGACAGAAACTCATTTGCCGATATGCAATGGCAGGACGTTGATACTCAGGTTATCGGCTTGTTAAACAAAGCAGCATCATCAGGAAAAGAAATTGCAATCGTTGCAAACCCGGTTTATTCACCGACATTCAAAAAAGTTTTAACTGAATTTCAGGCAAAATATCCGACCGCAAAAGTTTATACATACGACACAGCGAATATGTCGAATAAGAACAGCGCGTGGTTCAAGTGCTACGGCAATAAAGCTTATCCGACAATTAAATATGAAGATGCAAAAGTAATCCTTGCGCTTGAATCGGATTTTCTTGGCAATGATGCAAACAAAATCGAGAACGCAAGAAGATTTGTTCAAAACCGTGAAGTAATCAACGGTGACAGTTTCAATAGATTATATGCAGTTGAAGGAAATGTTTCCATAACGGGAATGAATGCAGATTATAGAATAAGATTGAGAACCGATGCAATAGAAGAATTAGCTTTGTGTCTGATAAAAGAGCTTTCAGGAAGATTATCGGGAACGTTCGCAATGGATGCAGGTGCGTCAGGAGCGGTTTCAGGTTATAACTTAAATCAGTTTGCGCAGAAATATAATGTTGATGCAAAGGTAATTTCGAATTTAGTCAACGACCTTGCAAAGAATCCGGGAGCATCGTTTGTAACTGCTGGCGATTCACTTCCTGAATCAACACACATCACGGTTAACCTGCTCAATGAAGTTTTAGGAAACAGAAATTTATACATACTCGATAACTACGAAGAAGAATTGCCTCCGTTCATGTCATCTGACATAAATAATCTTGTCAGTGATTTAAACAGCGGCAACGTTGCGGTGTTAATTCATCTTGATGTTAACCCTGTATATAATCTTCCGGGTGATTTCGGTTATGCCGATGCAATGAAGAAAGCGCAGAGTGTAATTACGTTCACATTAATAGACAGCGAAACATCGGCGTCAAGCAATTATGTGCTTCCGGTTAATTCGGATTTTGAAAGCTGGGGAGATTACAGAGGAAGAGTTGGGTTTTATTCTGTTCAGCAGCCTGTGATTGCTCCTCTATATAATACACGCCAAAAAGAAGGGGTGATATTAAACTGGATTAATGGAAGCGCTCAGACATATAACAATGATATTTATTCAAATTATATAAAGAATAACTGGCAGACAACTATTCATCCTGCAATAGGTTCAAAAGTTAAGTTTAACGAATACTGGTTCGGAGCTTTGCACGATGGATTTGTGATGACCAACCAACCTCTTGCTACACTTGCTCCGATGAATCAGGGTGCATTCACGGGAATTCAAAAAAGATTAACGCCGTCGAGCACTTCTATTATGTTGTTCACTGCAAGTCCGTTTATCGGCGCTGACGGTTCATTTGCAAATAACGGATGGCTTCAGGAACTGCCTCATCCTATTTCAAGAGTTGTATGGGATAACTATGCTGCCGTTTCACCGAACATGGCTAAGTCGCTCGGTGTTGATATGAATGATTTAATTGATATAAGCATCAACGGAAAAAACTTACAGCTTCCTGTTATGGTTCAACCGGGAATGGATGATAATGTGATTTCAACAGAATTGGGTTATGGAAGAACGGTTGCCGGAACGGTGGGAACTGAAGTCGGTGTAAATGTATATCCTGTTATTTCAAAATCACCTGCGCTGAGCGCATATTTTTATAATAACGCGGCTGTAACAAAAGCTGCAGGAACATACGAGCTTATTTCTACTCAGGAGCATTACCCGATTGATAATCCGCAATATAAAGACATTCAATTCAAAAGGTTAATAATTCAGGAAGGAACTTATAATCAATATAAGAAAAACCCACAGTCAATTACTGCAAAGCAAAGTTTTGAGGGTATTCCTCTTGAGCAATATCCAAGTATCAATCCAAGTATCAATGCTGAAAATCCGACTGACCCGAGAAATACGAATAAGTATTATCAAGGTCCGACAAAATGGGCAATGGCAATCGACCTTAACAAATGTATTGGCTGCGGCGAATGTGTAGCTGCCTGCAATGTCGAAAATAATATTCCCGTTGTAGGAAAAGAGCAAGTCGGCAGAAATCGCGAGATGACCTGGTTAAGAATTGACAGATATTATTCCGGAACACCTGAAGCACCAAATGCTAATTTTCAACCGATGCTTTGCCAGCATTGTGATTTTGCTCCGTGCGAGAATGTTTGTCCTGTTCTTGCAACCACACACAGCGAGGACGGAATTAACGGAATGACTTATAACAGATGCGTAGGTACGAGATATTGCAGCAACAACTGCCCTTATAAAGTAAGAAGATTTAATTATTTCAATTTCAGAAACAGATTTAAAGATGGATATCAGGAAGAGCCGTCATTTGCTCTTGCTGCAAACCCTGAAGTAACGGTTCGTTCAAGAGGGGTTATGGAAAAATGCACATTCTGCGTTCAGAGAATTATGAAAGCAAGACAAGTTGCAATTCAGCAGGGAAGAGAAGTATTGGGAAGCGACGTTACAACCGCATGCCAGGATGCCTGCTCGACCAATGCAATAACTTTCGGAAATATGAATGATAAAACAGATAAGATTCAGGCGTATCGGGAACACCCTCTTGCATATTATGTGCTTGAGCCGATTAAGGTAAAACCAAACGTTACTTACATTGCGAAGTTAAGAAACATAGAAGAAACAATGGAGGAAAGAAATTGAGTTTTGATGCCACATATACAAAAGAGATTCCTCTTGTCCCTGAAAGGAATACCCTTCAGGAAGTTGATGATGTAATCATAAAGCCGGTTGTCTCGAAGCCGACTATCAAGTGGTGGATTGCCATCAGCATAACCGGAACAGCACTTGCAATCGGTTTGTTTTGCTGGACAATGACTGTCTTGAATGGTATCGGATTGTGGGGAAACAACAACACAGTCGGATGGGGATTTGACATCGTTAACTTCGTTTTCTGGATTGGTATCGGTCACGCAGGAACATTGATTTCAGCTATCTTATTTTTATTCAGACAAAAATGGAGAACAGCTATTGCGCGTTTTGCAGAGGCAATGACTATCTTTGCTGTTATGTGCGCGACTATGTTTGTTGCGCTGCATACCGGTCGTCCATGGCTCGACGGATATTTATTTCCTTATCCTAATCAGAATATGATTTGGGTAAACTTCCTTTCGCCGTTGAACTGGGATGTGTTCGCGGTTAATACATACTTCATCATTTCATTTGTATTCTGGAGCATTGGTCTTATTCCTGATTTTGCAACTCTCAGAGATAAAGCAAGAACAAGAGTAAGAAAAATTACTTACGGAATACTCAGCTTAGGATGGAGCGGTTCGAACAGAAACTGGCAGCATTATGAAAGAGCTTATTTGATTCTTGCAGGTATTTCTACTCCGCTTGTGTTATCGGTTCACTCTATAGTTAGCTTTGACTTCGCCGTTTCGATTATACCGGGTTGGCACACAACAATATTTCCTCCTTATTTCGTTGCCGGTGCTATCTTCTCGGGATTTGGTATGGTTGTTACTGTAATGATTTTTGTGAGAAAGATTTTTGACATGGAGCATATCATTACTCTCGACCACCTCGACAAGATGAATAAAATTCTTCTTGCAACGGGAACGATGGTTGGATATGCATATGGAATGGAAATGTTCATGGCTTGGTACAGCGGATACATATTTGAACAGTTTGCGTTTATGAACAGGGCGTTTGGTCCTTATGCATGGTCGTACTGGATTATGGTTGCATGTAACGTCGGCTTCCCGCAGCTGTTCTGGTTTAAGAAAGTAAGAAGAAGCATCCCTATAATGTTTGTGCTTGTATTGCTGGTTAATGTCGGTATGTGGTTTGAAAGATTTGTAATCATTGTAACGTCTCTGCACAGGGACTTTCTGCCGTCAAGCTGGGCTATGTATATACCGACAATATATGATTTCGGAATATTGCTGGGAAGCTTCGGTTTATTCTTTACATTGATTTTAATATTTGTGAGAGTATTTCCGTCAGTGTCTATATCTGAGCTTAAGGCAGTTGTGCCGGGAGCTCAGCCTACACATGATGACGGTCATCATTAATATAAAGTTTAGTTTGTCTTTAAGATAAGATGATTAAAAAGTATTTAGAAAAATTCAGGAAGATTAACGAATCACCTTTGCCCGAGGAAGAAAAGTCGGATAAGGTGTATGCTGTTGGTGCGTTGTTTGATACGCCAAACCAGATTATTGCGGCAGCGAAAAAAGTTTCTTCTGAATATACACAGTTCGATGTAAATACCCCCTATCCCGTTCACGGAATGGATGATGCAATGAAGCTGAAGCCGACAAAACTCGGATGGTTCAGCTTTACACTCGGCATAACCGGAACGATATCTGCTCTTGCTATGATAGGATGGATGTCAGGTGTTGATTATACAAACATAGTAGGAGGCAAGCCGTATTTCAATATTCCTCCGTCGATGCCTGTTACGTTTGAGCTTACGGTTTTATTCTGCGGTCTTATGACTGCAGGCGCATTGATTGCGCTTTTCAGCAAGCTTCCATGGTTTAATAATCCGCTGCTCGAAACTGATTATCTCAAGGCAACCTCGCAGGATAAATATGGTGTTTATGTAAAATCGAATGATAAAAAATTTAATAAAGAGCGGGTTGAGAGTTTATTCAGAGAACTCGGAAGCACACAGATATATAGTATATATGACTCTAAGGTTAAGGAAGACAAAGTTAAAACCCCGATTTTTTCAGCAGGCTTTATAAAAGTTTTAGTTGTCTTTGCAGTATTAGTTGCAGGCGGAACATATTTTACTTTGAACTGGCTTATTTATCAGATGCCTTTTGACTGGATGTGGCATCAGGCAAAAGTTCTTCCTCAGGAAAAAAGCACTTTCTTTGCAGATGGTTTTGGAATGAGAGTTCCTCCTCCCGGAACAGTAGCTCGCGGATATATGCCTTATGAATATGCAGGAATGCCTGATTCATTGGTAAAGCTTCTTGCAAACCCTCTGCCTGTTACTGAAAAGGTTATGCAGACTGGACAAAAAAGATATGATACATACTGCAGTCCATGCCACGGATATTTCGGAAGAGGCGACAGCAGATTGCGGGGACAATTTCCTAATCCGCCGTCTTTCCATACCGACAAAGTTCGCAACTGGGCTGACGGAAATATTTATCACGTAATTACAAACGGACAAAATACGATGCCGAGCTATACGAAACAGATTTCACGTGATGACAGATGGGCAATCATTCATTATATAAGAGCATTGCAAAGGTCACAAAACGCAAAAGATTCTGATTTACCGCAATAATAATTTGCAGTTAGGATATAACAGAGAAAAGAAAATTTAATTAATGGAAGTTCAGATAGAAAATAAAAAAATTCCTAATAAAGTTTTTTCAATTGGAATCGCATTGATTGTAATTGGCGGTATCCTTGCCGCAGCTTCGTTTATTTTCAATCCTGACAGGGCATATTTCAATTATGTAATTATGTATATGTTCATCGTCAGCATCGCAATAGGTTCCCTCGGGCTTGTTGCAATGGAATATCTTGTAGGTGCTTCATGGAGCGTGCCGTTCAGAAGAATAAGCGAGTTTCTTTCGTCTGTTACGCCGCTTCTTGTGCTTTTGGTCATTCCGATTATATTGGGAATGCATACTTTATATCACTGGACGCATCACGATGCGGTTGAGGCGGACCCGATTTTAAAAGGAAAAGAACCCTATCTGAATACAAGCTTTTTCCTGATTCGACTTGCAATTTATTTTATAATCTGGATTATATTTTTTATTATATTTATAAGAAATTCTCAAAAACAGGATGTTACAAGAGACCCTAAGCTGACAAGACGAAGCGTAGCTTTTTCGGCATTGTTTGCTCCGTTGTTTATAATAACTCTTACCTTTCTTGCAGTTGATTTGGTAATGAGTCTTGAACCGCATTATTATTCAACAATGTTCGGAGTTTATTATTTTGCGGGAACACTTGGTGTTGCATTTGCAGCATTAACTTTGATTGCAGTTCTTTTAAAACAAAACGGATATCTTGACCCGAGAATTTCGAACGACCAGTTTTATAGTCTGGGTACAATGATGTTTGCATTCGTTATTTTCTGGGCTTACATTGCTTTTTCCCAGTTTGTTCTTCAGTGGTATGCAGATATTCCTGATGAAACATTCTGGTACACGATGAGATGGGAAGGCGGATGGAAATATGTTTCCATCGGATTGCTGTTTTTCCATTTTATTTTGCCGTTCCTGATTTTACTGCCGAGGTCAACGAAGACAAATTTACAGAAATTGAAAATTATGTCTATATGGATGCTTGCAGCGCATTATCTTGACATGTACTGGCTTGTGATGCCGACTTATACACATGCACACGGAATGCACGGACCTGTTTTTGGATGGATTGAAATAGGATTTCCGCTTATTGCTGTCGGTTTGTTCATGGTAGCATTTAAGATGAAATCAAATAAAACCAATTTAATTCCGGTTGGCGACCCGAAACTTCAGAACGCTTTGGATTTCCATTTGTATTAAATTTTATAAAATGAGTGATTTACCTAACATAAAAGAAAATTTAGAAGAGAATTTAGACCTTTATGAAAAGGCCAGAAAAGCACTGCCTGCTTATGGGGTGTTTTACATACTTATTCTTGCTTTACTCGTAGTAGTCGGGGCATTTTATGTTATGAATATAAATTATGTAACAAGGATGTCAATTGCTCCTCCTGTTTATGATACGACAAAGGCAAAACCACCGCAAGTATTTAAGAGGGGAACTTTATCGCCACCAGTTGACGTAAAATTATATGTAAACCCCGGCGCTCTGGTTTTGGACAGAGGCAGAGAATTATATGTAACTAACTGTGCAAGCTGTCATGGTGACCAGGGTAACGGTGACGGTGTTGCAGGAGTTAACCTTAATCCAAGACCGAGAAATTTCCATTCGCTTGAAGGATGGACAAACGGCTATACCATCGATGCAATGTATAAAACATTACAAGAGGGCATTACTACAAGAGGAATGGCTTCTTACAGCAATTTGCCGCCGAGTGACCGCCTTGCAATAATAGAATACATAAGAGATTTTAATCCGGCAATTCCGAATACTACGATAACAGATTATCAGACTCTGGATGCAATGTATAACTTGACAAAAGGTTCTCTTGAGCCGAATATGATTCCTGTTGAATCGGCAATTGAAAGAATGGTCGCTGATTACGTTAATGGAAATGAATTGAAGATGGATACTGTCAGGTCAAAGATAGTTAATGACAAAGATAATCCCGATGCACAGCTTTTCAAGAGAATTGTCAGAAATATGGATAAAGCTTTGACCTCTTTGATGGGGAATTCGAAGTGGAATGAAAATGAAAATGAATTTGTTAATTTTATTATGACAAACCCCGTTCAAAACGGGTTCCGTCCTGAAGCAATCTCCCTTACTCCTGATGAATGGACACGAGTTTATAACTATATAAAAGGTTTATATAGCCAATATAATATGTTTGCACCTGTTCCGGTTTCCGCATCGACCATTATTAATTTAACACCCGGCACGGATACGACAAAAACAGGCACAACAACAAGCACGCAGCCAAAAGATACGACTGCGAAAAAATAATTTTAGAGGTAAATTTTGTATAAGTTCTTAATACATATATTGATTTTATTTGTCAGCGTAAATATTGTTTTTGCTGACGAACCTTCACCTTCGGATGTCGGTATAGACGAGAAGTTAGGTGAAACTGTTCCTTCAGATATAACTTTTTTCGATGAATACGGGAAGCCTGTGACAATGGGTCAGCTTCTTAACGGAAAGCCAACTGTTGTTGCAATGGTTTATTACAGATGTCCGGGTATTTGCAGTCCGTTGATGAACGGAGTTGCTGATGTTGTCGATATGGTTGATTTATATCCCGGAAAGGATTACAATGTTGTTACAATCAGCTTTGACCCGAGTGAGGATTATATCTTAGCTAACGATAAAAAGAAAAATTATCTGGCTTCGATGAATAATCCGATTGATGAAAACGGATGGAGATTCCTGACAAGCGACAGCGCTAACATTGCAAGAATATGCAATGCTCTCGGCTGGAAATATTTAAAGCAGGGAAATGATTATGCGCACAGCGCAGCGATTATGGTTCTGTCTCCCGAAGGAAAAATTGCAAGGTATTTATACGGGATTGAATATAATCCGTTTGATTTTAAGATGGCAATAACCGAAGCTTCCGAAGGAAGAACAGGGGCTACGATTTCGAAGCTTATGAAACTATGCTACAGTTATGACCCTGTCGGAAGAACGTATGTGTTGGATGTTACAAGAATTGCCGGCGCAGTAACATTGTTTTTGCTCGCAATATTTGTTGTGTTTTTTATCATAAAAAAGAAAAAGAAAATTAATCGGGTTGATTCCGGAGATGTTGGTGTTCCGGTAAATCCGAATTTTAAATAAATTTAGTTTTAATAATTATGGCTAACGGAACGATTGCCGGTAATCCGGCTGAAGTATCGTTTTACGAATACGACGGCAAGAGAAAGGGAATAGCAGGATGGCTATTAACTTTAGACCACAAAAGGATAGGTATTTTATATCTTATCTCGATGCTCTCATTTTTTGCCGTTGCGGTTACTTTAGGATTTCTAATGCGGCTTGAGATGCTTTCACCCGGTGAAACCATCATGAAGGCGCAGACTTATAATTCCATTTTTACTCTTCATGGAGTAATCATGGTGTTTCTTTTCATCATACCGGGAATACCTGCAGTATTCGGTAACTTTATCATGCCGATTCAAATCGGCGCAAAGGACGTTATCTTCCCGCGTTTAAATTTAATGTCCTGGTATTTATATATCATCGGAGGCGCGATTGCAATAGTTTCGCTATTCACTGGCGGCGGAATTATGGATACGGGCTGGACTTTCTATGCTCCATATAGTCTTCGCTCGACAGCCAATATTTCATTATCGGTTTTTGCTGCGTTTGTCTTAGGTTTTTCTTCAATTTTGACCGGCTTAAATTTTGTTACCACGATTCACAGAATGAGATGTCCGGGAATGACATTTTTCAGAATGCCTTTATTCTGCTGGGGGCTTTATTCAACAGCATGGATTCAGATTCTTGCTACTCCGGTTATCGGAATTACATTGTTACTTATAATATTAGAAAGATTTTTCGGTATTGGTGTGTTTGACCCGAACAAAGGAGGTGACCCGCTTCTTTACCAGCACTTGTTCTGGATTTATTCGCATCCTGCTGTTTATATTATGATTCTGCCTGCGATGGGTGTTGTTTCCGATATCATCGCAACGTTTACAAAGAAAGATATTTTCGGATATGTCCCGATTGCGCTTTCATCTCTTGCAATTGCATTCGTGGGTTATCTCGTCTGGGGACACCATATGTTCACAAGCGGAATGAGCGATACCGCAAGAGTTATATTTTCATTTTTAACATTTCTTGTTGCTATTCCGACAGGTGTTAAGGTGTTCAACTGGACTGCAAGTCTTTATAAAGGTTCGATTGACATGCGTGCCCCGATGCTTTATGTTATGGCGTTTATTGTAGTATTCTCAATCGGAGGATTAACCGGATTGGTTCTCGGAACTCTCGATACAGATATTCACTTAACTGATACATATTTTGTAGTTGCTCACTTCCATTATGTTATGTTCGGAGGCATGGGTCTTTTATTCTTTGCATCGCTTCACTATTGGTTCCCGAAAATGTTCGGAAGAATGTATAATGAAAAAACGGCAAAGGTCGCATGCTGGGTTTTCGTTGTTGGATTTAATACGCTTTACTTCCCGATGTTCATTATGGGATATCTCGGAATGCCGAGAAGATATTATGATTATCTGCCTGAATTCCAGATTTGGCATGTAATTGCAACGGTAGGTTCGTGGATTATGATAACGGGAATGATAATTATGTTTGTTAACTTAATAAGAGGTTTATATAAAGGAGCAATAGCTCCTGAAAATCCATGGGGCAGCACTACACTTGAGTGGAAAGTCCCTTCGCCGCCGCCGTTAGAAAATTTTGATGAAATACCTGTTGTTACTCACGGTCCTTATCATAGAGACTGGGAAGACGATTCACTTGAAGTTGTAAAGGAGGTTAAAAAACATTGAGCCATAACAGCGAGACTTTAGCTCATGAAGTTCACGAAGGCGGGCATGCGCATCGCGATGACGTCGGTTCAAAAATGGGAATATGGCTGTTCCTTTTCACCGAGCTTTTGCTTTTCGGAGGAATGTTCATCCTTTACGCATCATACAGATATATTTATCCGAATGATTTTAAAGCAGCGGCTCTTGAGCTTGACCCGATTTTGGGAGCAGTGAACACTGTCATTCTTTTAACAAGCAGTCTTACCGTCGTTCTCGGCATTGTTGCTTTAACAAAAAATAATGCAAAGCTCTGTATGACTTATTTATGGATAACGCAAGTCTGCGGTCTTGCGTTTCTGGTTAATAAGTATTTTGAGTGGACGCATAAAATTCACCTCGGAATTTATCCGAATGGTCCTGCTCTTGATGACATGGCGCAGGGAGAAAGAGTATTCTTTGGACTTTATTATACAATGACAGGGCTTCACGGACTGCACGTTATCGTCGGTATGGCTTTTATCGGTTTTGTTATGTGGTTTATACATAAAAAATATATTACGTCAACAAATTTACAGAAACTTGAAAATTCCGGATTATACTGGCACCTTGTTGATATTATCTGGATTTTCCTGTTCCCGTTATTCTATTTAATTCATTAAAATATTATGTCAGCAGAACTCAAAGCAAGTCAGGTTGAAATTATTGATGAGCATCGTCTCAAAGCTGAAGAAGAGCATCTTGCTCACGAAGAGCATTCCGTTGGTTACGGAACATATGTTATGGTATGGCTGGGGCTGGTTGGATTAACGGCAATTACGGTTACACTTTCAGGCATCAGTCTTGGTTCGCTTGCAATCATTGCAGCGCTGTTGATTGCAGTTATAAAAACGGTTATGGTAATGAATTATTTCATGCATGTAAAATTCGATACGGTCATATTTAAAGTATTTATTGCGGTATGTATTATAATATTTCTGACGATGATAATTTTAACTTTCTTTGATTTAACTTTTAGAAATCCATTAATATGAGACCTAATATTGTTCAGAGTGTTGATGACACTTTTTGGTTAATTATCGGAGTAAGCGTTGTTCTTTTGCTTATTGTCGTCGTTGCTATGTTTATATTTATTTATAAGTATAACCAGAAAAGACATCCCGTAGCAGAGCAGATATCAGGGCACACAATGCTTGAAATTACATGGACTGTTATTCCGCTTGCACTCGTTATATATTTATTTTTTGTCGGATGGAACGGTTTCAAAAATATGCGCAGTGTTCCTTCAGATGCAGACAGTATTACGGTAACAGGGCAGATGTGGAAGTGGAGCTTTAAGTATCAGAACGGAAAGACAAGCGATACGTTATATGTTCCGCATCAGAAAAACATTCATATGCTTATCAAATCGGTTGACGTTAACCATAGTTTTTATATTCCTGCTTTCAGAGTAAAAGAAGATGCCATTCCGGGCAGAGTAAATTATTTGTGGTTCCAGACCCCGAAGCTGGGAAGTTATGACATTGCTTGCGCGGAGTATTGCGGATTGAATCACTGGAATATGTACACAAAAGTTGTCGTTATGCCTCAGGATAAGTTTTATAATTGGTATAATACTCCGGGTGATACTACATCAAAACTTGCAGCTCCGGATTCATTGATTAAAGTTGATACTACGGGAACAACCACAGGAGTTCAGACACCGAGAATTATGACCGATACAATGACGCGAAAGATTCAAAATGATTCATTACTAAAAAAATGAAGTTAATAAATTCAAATATTGCAGTTGTTAATTCTTCCACAGGGCTTTTAACAGTCTTATTCGATGCTATTAAAATTAAGATAACTCTTTTTGTAGCGTTCTCAACTTTTTTAGGATATATTCTTGCCTCGGGATCATTTTCTTTTGATTTTATTTATCCCGTGCTTGGAATTTTCATTCTTGCGTGCGGTTCAGCGGCTCTTAATCAATATCAGGAAAGAGATTATGATGCTTTGATGAAAAGAACAATGAACAGACCTATTCCATCCGGCACGATGAAGCCTTCATCTGTTCTTGCGATTTCATTGGCATTAATTCTAACCGGTTCGGTTATATTAATTGTTAAAACAAATTTGCTGACTCTCATAGTTGGATTGCTGACACTGGCTGCATATAATTATATGTACACTCCGCTTAAAAGAAAATCGGAGTTTGCAATTATTCCGGGCTCTCTAGTCGGCGCGCTTCCTCCTCTTGCAGGATGGGTTGCTGCCGGTGGTGAAGTTCTGAACGGTAACATTTTATTAATAGTCGCTTATTTCTTTGTATGGCAGATTCCTCATTTCTGGCTTTTGCTTTTGATTTATAATAATGATTACAAAAGAGCCGGTTTCCCTGTTTTAACTGATAAATATGATACAAACAAACTGAAAAAATTGATTATCGCAGGAGTTGTTGCTACAACAGCATTTCCGATAGTTTTGTGTTTCACGGGAATATTGAATTATGATTTATCTGCAGTGTTTATTATCATGGCAGGAATAATAACTTCGGCTTTGTTTGTTAAATTTTACAATTCGGAATCATCGAATAAAACTTACTTGAAATATTTTATTTTAATTAATCTTTATAATCTTTTAATAATCTCGGTTTTTTCTTTAGACAAGTTAATAAGCTTTATATAATATGAATATATTCGACCAGTTAATCATACCCCCAACGGCAGACCATACGGAAATGCTGAATATATTTCTGGTATTTTCTCTATTGCTTTTCATTCCATTCAGTGGAATCATTCTCGGTTCGTCGGTATTTGCGTATATTTTTAATTTTCTTGGCAGAAAACATGTTAATAGTATTTATCAGAGATTTGCAAAGGATATTCTGGATAAACTTATAATCAGCTTAAGCGCAGGAATTGGAATTGTTGTTGTTCCGGTTTTGTCGGTTACATTTGTTTATGCGCAGATGCTCTGGGGCGCTAATGTTATTTCGGTCGGTGTGCTTCTGCTGGCAAGTATATTCTATACTGCGGGGGTTATTCTCCTTTACCGCTACAAACATTCAATGAAAGCTGTAAGCGTTATTGAGTCATTCAAAAAAATGGTGGGTAAAGATGCAAAGCTTCCCCAGGATATCGAAAGTTATGAAGATTCTGCGAAAACCGTTAAGAAACAAAGCGGTTTTTCAGGTATGTTTTGTTTGTTAACGGCAACGTTTCTTTTTGCAGGAGCTACAACACTATCGGAAGACCCTTCGCAATGGAGCGTCGTAACCAATATACTTGGTCTTTTTGTGTTAAGCGATGTTGCAATTAATTTCACATATTTATTTCTTGCTTCGCTTTCGATTTCATCTGCAGCAATTTTGTATTTCTTTTTTATCTGGCAGGGCGGAATAAAAAATATGACCGAAGATTACAAAAAGCTTGTATTAAGATTTTCCGTAACGACTGCTTTAATTACGACTGTGCTTCTTCCGCTTTTCATCATTATAGAATTTGTTATGACCCCGCAGGCAGCAATGTCCAAAGCGGTGTTTATTTATACAGGATTGGCGCTTGTTTCATTCCTGCTTGTTTGTAACTTTCTTTATGCAATCATTAAAAATTCGGAAGTTAAGTATTCTACCGCAGCATTTTTTGTTCTTATACTTGCGTTTTCTTTTGTAATCATAAAGGAGCAGGTAACCTTTGCCAATGCTCTGCAAAAGCATTTAATAACAGTTAATCACGTTGCTGATTCTCTTGAAGCCGCGCATTTCCCAAAAGAAACCAAAGTGGTCGGCTTAACAGGAGAGCAGATTTATACTCAGAAATGTTCCGCTTGTCATAAATTTGACCAGAAAGTTACCGGTCCGCCATATGACCAAACTGTTCCGAAATACAACGGTGACGTAAATAAGCTTGCTGCGTTTATATACAACCCGACAAAAGTTGACCCGGGCTATCCGGCAATGCCGAACCAGGGAATTTCAATGAAGGAGGCACAGTCGGTTGCGCAATACCTGATTGACCAGGTGCAGAAACAAACAGGAAAATAAATTTATTTTAATAATAAGAAATTTGAAACCCGCGAAAGCGGGTTTTTTGTTTATATTAATTCCATAATGTGTCATTCTGAGCCCCGTATCAAGTACGGGATAAACTCCGCGAAGAATCCCATTTTTTTTAAAACATGAAGCGAATTGCAGTTTTGACGGGTGCAGGGGTAAGTGCTGATAGCGGACTTTCTACGTTTCGTGATTCGGGCGGATTGTGGGAAGGATACGACGTTATGGAAGTTGCCTCGATTCAGGGTTGGCACAAGAATAAACAACTCGTTCTTGATTTTTATAATCAAAGGCGAAGACAGCTTAAAGACGCAAAGCCAAACGCCGCTCATCTTGCAATTGCAGAGCTTGAAAAGAAATTCGATGTAACAGTCATAACTCAAAACGTAGATGATCTTCATGAGCGCGCCGGTTCGAGTAAAATAATCCATCTCCACGGAGAGCTTACCAAAGCAAGAAGCTCGATGAATGAACATATTGTTAAAGAAATCGGTTACGAAGACATAAAAATCGGTGATAAATGCGAGCACGGTTCACAGCTCAGACCTCATATCGTATGGTTTGGTGAGCTTGTACCTAAAATTGCTGAAGCGGCTGAGGTTATTGAAAATATTGATATACTTATTATCGTCGGTACTTCTCTCGTCGTTTATCCGGCTGCGGGATTAATCGAATATGTTCCCTATGATATTTCAAAATACATAATAGACCCTGTCAAGCCGGACCTATATAAAACTTACCCTAACTTAGAGTTCATAATTGAACGTGCAAAAGACGGAATGCCTGCATTAACGGAGAGATTACTTAATGATTTTTCGTAATTTAGCTGTCTAATTGCATTGAATATCAAAACGGTTATTTTTATTTTATCTAAATATTATTTTTTTAGATGGCAAAAGGATACAACGTTCTCTTTGTAACAAGCGAGGTTTTCCCGTATTCAAAAACAGGCGGATTAGCTGACGTTTCAAATTCTCTCCCACAGGCACTAAATTCTCTCGGTAATGAAGTCAGGATAATTACTCCCAAATACGGTCAGTTGGATGAAAGACGGTTACAAATTCATGAAATAAAGCGTCTTAAAGACATCAGCCTTAATATGGATGGGAAAGATTATAAGTATAGCATAAAATCTTCGTTCATTCACGGAAAAAATACTAAGGCGCAGATTTATCTTCTGGAAAATAATGATTTTTTTAAGAACAAAGGCATATATCAGAATTCAAAAACCAAAGCTGATTTCACAAACAATGACGAGCGTTATATGTTTTTCTGTAAGGCAGTGCTTGAAGTTCTTGAAATCTTGCAGTGGAAGCCCGACATTATTCATTGCAATGACTGGCAGACAGGGTTGATTCCCGCATACGTGAAAACTCTTTATAAAAATAATGCACAGATTGGTGACATAAAAACTGTTTTTACAATTCATAATCTTGCTTATCAGGGGAATTTTCCGAAATCAACTTTTGATAAAACCGGCTTGCCCGAAAGTATTTTCACTGACAACGGCGCAAAGTTTCATGATAAGTTCAGCTATCTCAAAGCGGGTATTAAATATGCAGATAAAGTAACTACAGTGAGCCAGAAGTATGCAGAGGAAATCCGTTCCGATAAGGCTTATTCATGCGGAATGGAAGATGTGCTGAACGAACGAAAAAAAGATTTAGTCGGGATATTAAACGGAATTGATAACACTATATGGAATCCGAGTTTTGACAAGATAATTCAATACAGATATACTTATCAGGAAATCCCTTTGAAATATGAAAACAAGAGGGATCTTCTTGAAAAGTTTAAATTGGAATATGATGAAAATGTCCCGCTTATAGGTGTTATCAGCAGATTGGTTGACCAGAAAGGTTTTGATTTAATCGTTGAGGCATTTCCTGATATAATGAAAGAAAATGTTCAGATGATAATTTTAGGAACCGGTGATGAAAAATATCAGAAGCTTTTATTAAAGATGAAAAAGAAATATCCCAAAAAGCTTATTGTCCATGTGGGTTTTGATGAAGACCTTGCGCACTGGATTGAAGCGGGAAGCGATATATTTCTTATGCCGTCAAAATATGAACCATGCGGTTTAAATCAAATGTATAGTTTAAAATACGGAACTATACCGGTTGTTAGAAATACAGGGGGATTATCAGATACTGTGACCGATTATAAAAATCCGAAAGGAACAGGATTTTTATTTGATAAATATGATGCTAAGGAAATGGTGAAAACTTTGAAGGCGGCTCTTGATGCTTATAAAAATAAGAAACTGTGGTATAACCTGATGCGAAACGGTATGGCTCTTGACTTCTCATGGAATATGTCCGCAAAGAAATATATGGATTTGTATAAACAAATTTGTTCGAGGAAGTAGTTAAAATTGAACAAAGCGATTTTTCTTGACAGGGATGGCACGATAAACGAAGACGTTCACTTTCTGACCAAAATCGAAGACATAAAAATTTTTGACGGAGTAAAAGAAGCTCTTTTAAATTTCAGACAGAACGGTTTTCTTAACATAATCATTTCAAATCAATCGGGAGTTGCAAGAGGTTATATGACTATGAATGAACTTCAGGGAATTACTGATGAAATCTTGAACACTCTCAGAAATGATGAAAATTCGCTTATAAATGGCGTTTTTTATTCGCCATATCTTGCTGAAGGTAAGATTGGGAAATATAAAATAGACCACGATGACAGGAAACCTAAAACAGGAATGATAGTTAAAGCTATAAACAAATACGACATAGACAAAACAAAGTCCTGGATGATTGGTGATTCTCTGACAGATATGCAGTGCGCTTTGACTGCGGGTATAAAAAAAATTTTGGTAAAAACGGGTAAAGGTAAAACCGAATTGATAAAATGTAAAGAAGCAAACATTATCCCCGAATATGTTGCTGAAAATCTTCTTGATGCTTCAGAATATATTTTAAAATCAGGAAATTAAACTCTTACCTTTGCACTTCTCTTAAAAATTGTATAATTGTTAAAATAATAAATGATTAGAAAATTCAGATTAAGATTTTTGATGCTTTTTGTTTTCTGTTTGACAGGCGCGGCGATTTTGCATTCATGCAAAACAGAACCATCAGATCTCGGAATAAATTTTATTGACCCCAATGATACAACGGGGACATTCATCCTCGACTCACAGGCAGATACTATGGCAATCACAAGCAATAATTATAAAAAACCGGTTAATACATATAATTCTCCTTACATAATGATTGGAGCTGCTCAAAATTATGAGACTAAATCGTTTTTAAAGTATAATGATATTTTTACTGATTATGATAGTGCGACAGTCGTTTCTTCCGTTCTATATCTTAATTATGCCAATTATGCATATACGGATTCCAATGGTTCAATATCATTTAACATTTATCGTGTAAACAGAGATTTAAATTTGGCATCAGTTACATGGGATTCCATTATGGCTTCAGACATTGGAACAACTATTTTGGGAACATATTCCGGAACACCGGTTGACAGCGAAACGATTTCTATAGCATTGGATGTGCAGCTTATCAAAGACTGGCTTGAATATTCTGCTGATACAAATTATCCTGTTAAGAATTATGGAATAGCCATTATCCCGAATTTATCTTCAAATTCAATTAAAGCTTTTAGTTCTTCTTTTACATCAAGAGACCCTTATATCCAGAGTATAGTAACCAAGAACGGTGAAACTGACACGCTGACAATGAATAGTTCATTATCTTTATGGCTTGCAAATGCGCCAACATCTGTTTTAATGCCTGATAGATTTACTTTGCAGAACGGCATTGCGTTTAATGATTTGATGGGGTTTAATTTAACAAAGCTTCCTTCTAATGTAATTATTAATGATGCACTTCTTATTTTGACTTTAGATACCGTGAATTCATTTATTTTACGTACATCTGACAGAAGATTAAGAATCGGAGCTGCATCAGATTCTGTAAATAAAACCGATACTACTCTTAATCCTATTATTTCTTTAACGCCTGTAAATGGAGTTTATGAAATAAGGCTAACTCCTTACTTTCAGTATTGGAATAACGGTACGTATCCTAACTTAGGAGTAATTTTAGCAAATGTGAATCAGTTTACTAATCTTGATGAATTTGTTTTTTATTCACCAAGTTATTCTGATTTAACTAAAGTTCCGCGTCTCAGAATAAGATATACACCACGGCTTCCATAAATTTTCAAATGCATAAAATGCGAAAAATAATTTTAATAGTTTTTGTTTTCATACTTTCTCTTAATGCTGCATCAGCGCAGGATGAATTTCCGGGCGGCTCACCTTATTCTATTTTTGGTATCGGTGATTTGAAATATAACACAAGCCTGCGGACGCTCGGAATGGGAGTTCAGGGAGTCGGATTGCTCGGGAATTATATAAACAATATGAATCCTGCTGCAAATATTTTTCTGGATTATACAAAATTTTCTTTTGCGGTAGATTATGGATTTTTAAAATCCTCAAATGCAACAAGTGAACTCAAAAATTCAGATGGAAATGTAACGGGAATGAATATCGGAATCCCGTTCAATAAAAATAACGGATGGGTAATGAATCTTGGAATTAACCCCATCAGCATAGTTAATTATAAAATTTCGGAAAGCGGCACACAGGCAGGTGAGAATTATACAAAAATTTATTCAGGCAAGGGAAGTATATCATCTTTGAGTCTTGGGATGACATATATAGGATTTAAAAGTATCGGTGTCGGCGCTGAATATAATTACGCTTTTGGAAATCTGAAAAATCAGAGCAACATAAAGTTTTCAAACCCTCTTATCACAAGCAGTTATGTTCGTAATGAAAATGACTTGAGAGGGTCTTACTTTAAAGCAGGAGCTGTGTTTTTTCTTAATGAGTTAACGAAAAGTAAAAATCTTAAGGATTTAACTTTTGGGTTTTTTTATCACTCAAAGTTAGATCTTACTTCAAATGTAGATGCAATTTATTCAACGAGCATTGGCTTGGATACAATCAGATTTACTCAGGGGACTTTTGAAATTCCTTCTATGATGGGCTTTGGTGTTTCAAACAGGTTTGATAACAGATATGTAGTTGCGGCTGACGTTTTGATACAGAATTGGGAAAACTTCCGTGAGTTTGGCATTTCTGACCCAATTTACGGAACTTCAATGAAATACGGTTTGGGACTTGAAATGCAGCCTCCGGACAAAGCAGACAAAACTATGTGGGAAAATCTTACATACAGGTTCGGAGTATATTATCAAAAAGAATACTATACTGTTAACGGTGAAGACATTATGGAATACGGAGCTGCGTTAGGCGTGGGAATTCCTATAAGTGAATATAATTCAATAGATGTTGCTTTGAATTATTCAATGAGAGGAAAAACTGAAAACAATCTTGTTAAAGATGAATTATTTAATGTAGCAGTCGGTTTAAATTTTGGAGAACTTTGGTTCTTAAGAAGAGCAGAAGAATAATTTATTGAAATGAAATTAGCAATCGGAGCAGACCACAGAGGATTTAAGCTTAAAGAGTCGCTTAAAGAATATTTAAGCTCAAAAGGTTATGAAGTTTTTGATAAAGGCGCATTTAATGATGAATCATCCGATTACCCCGATTATGCAAAGTTAGTTGGCAAGAGCGTTGTTTCCGGTGAAAGTGATTACGGTATTCTCATGTGCGGCAGCGGAATGGGAATTTGCATCGCTGCCAATAAAGTGAACGGAATACGCGCGATACTTCCCTGCAATGAAAACATGGCTGAAATGGGTAGAAGACACAACAATGCCAATGTATTATGTTTTGATGCCGATACTATAAAGCCGGAAAATGCTCAAAAATATATAGAGACCTTTTTGAAAGCTGAGTTTGAAGGCGGAGAAGGAAGCAGGCACGAAAGACGGGTGAAAAAAATGTCTGGCATGGAATCTGATAAATAAACTTACCTTATGATATTAAATAATCTACAAGATTCGGATAAAGAAATTTTTGATACAATAGCGCTTGAACAGGGAAGACAATCGGAAAAACTTGAAATGATTGCTTCCGAAAATTTTGTATCAAGAGCCGTTATGCAGGCGCAGGGTTCTGTTCTTACAAATAAATATGCGGAAGGTTATCCCGGTAAAAGATATTATGGCGGATGTGAGTTTGTAGATATTGCTGAAAATCTTGCAAGAGACAGGGCAAAAGAATTGTTTGGAGCAGAATATGTTAACGTTCAGCCGCATTCCGGAAGCCAGGCAAACATGGCGGTATATTTTGTGCTCGTAAAACCGGGCGATAAAGTAATGGGAATGGATTTATCTCACGGCGGACATTTAACTCACGGCTCTCCTGTTAATTTTTCAGGTCAGCTTTATAATTTTACTCCTTATGGCATTAACACGGATACGGGTTATATAGATTATGACCGCGTTATGGATGAAGCAGTTAAAGTTAAGCCGAAGATGATTACTGTTGGCGCAAGCGCATATTCACGCAACATAGATTATAAAAAATTCAGAGAGATTGCAGATAAAGCTGGCGCGTTTTTATTTGCCGATATTGCGCATCCTGCCGGATTGATTGCAAAAAAACTTCTTAATGACCCTCTTCCTCATTGTCATTTAGTAACAACAACAACACATAAGACACTTCGCGGTCCTCGAGGCGGAATGATTTTAATGGGAAAAGATTTTGAGAATCCATTTGGTTTGAAAGCTCCAAAATCAGGCAGAACAAAAATGATGAGTGAGCTTATTGATTCCATGGTAATGCCGGGAATTCAGGGCGGACCTTTAATGCACGTGATTGCAGCTAAAGCAGTAGCGTTCAAGGAAGCTTTAACACCTGAATTTGCTGATTATGCCAAACAGGTAATTAAAAACGCTCAGGCACTTGCTAATAAGCTTATAGGGTATGATTTTAACATAATATCAAAGGGAACAGATAATCATTTGATGCTGATTGATTTGCGAAATAAAAATATTTCAGGTAAAGCTGCGCAGGAAACTCTTGATGAAGTCGGAATTACCTGCAACAAAAATTCAGTTCCTAATGATGATAAGAGCCCTCTTGTTTCAAGCGGTATTCGTCTCGGAACTCCGGCTCTAACGACACGCGGAATGAAAGAACCCGAGATGGAAACGATTGCACAAATGATAAATGATGTTGTTGCAAATCCAAAAAGTGAAGATGTGAAAAAGAAAACTCTTGAGCAAGTTAAAGAACTAACGTCTAAGTTTCCTCTTTACAATTAATTTGGTTTGAGAAATGGAAATCATATTAAAGCCGGTTGCGATTGTTAAGAATGTCCGGACTGAAAGAGAAGATGATAACTGGGGAGAGATTAACTCTGAAATTACACTGATTCCTGAAATTCCTGCCGAAGCACTCACCGGATTAAAAGAATTTTCTCATATAGAAGTGATTTTTTATTTTGATAAAATTTCCGAAGCCGATACAAAAACTTATTCCAGAATTCCGAGAGGAATGCACGGGTTGCCTGAAGTCGGTATTTTCACTCAAAGAGCAAGCAAGCGTCCGAACAAGCTCGGAGTTACAATTTGTAAATTGACTGACATAAAAGATAAAACGATTTTTGTGAAAGGGCTTGATGCAATTGACGGTACGCCTGTTCTTGACATCAAACCTGCATTAAAAGAATTTTTGCCAGATAGAAATGAAGTTACACAACCGGATTGGGTTAATGAAATTATGAAAAATTATTGGTAATATATTATAAATGAGCACCGATATCGATAATAACGAAGATTATGACGAAAAAGAAATGGGGTTTCTCGACCATCTCGAGGAACTGCGCTGGCGTATCATCAAAGCATTGATAGGAGTTGTAATTGCCGGAATTGTTGTCGGTATCTTTGTTGATTTTATTGTTGCAAATATTATTCTTGCTCCGTCTGCTCACACAATTCCGCCATTGAAAATAATTAATATAAAACCGTTCGGTCAATTTACTTTGTATATGGAAGTCGTGCTAATCGGCGGAATTATTCTCAGCATTCCTAATATTATTTATCAGTTCTGGAAATTCATCGAGCCGGCGTTAAAGCCGTCCGAAAGAAAATATATTTCCGCGATTGTAATTTTTACTTCCTTCTGTTTTCTGGCAGGAATCGTGTTTGCATATTTTGTTATGCTGCCGACCGCGCTTGGGTTCCTTTCTTCATTTGGAACAACTATGATTGAAAATTCCATAGCCATAGATGAATATGTAAGCTTCGTTATTTCAATGTGCCTTGCAGCGGGTATTGTATTCGAGCTTCCCATGGTTTCATTTTTTCTTTCCAAAATCGGAATATTGAAGCCGCAGTTTATGAGAAAATACAGGAAGCATGCGTTGATTATTATTTTAATTTTGTCAGGTATCTTAACACCGAGCCCGGACATCACAAGCATGCTTTTGCTCGCAGGTCCGCTTTTTGTTTTATATGAAATCAGCATTATTATTTGCAAGCTCTCGCAAAAAAAAACCGTTGAAGAAAATTTTGCAACAAATTGATTTATTGGATAGATGAAAGAACTTGATTTAAAAAGCATAAGCAAGCCGATTGAAAAAGAACTTGCCGAATTTGAAAAGAAATTCTCGGAAGTTCTTAAATCCAAAGTTGCCTTAATTGACCTCATCACTAAATACATTCTGCGTCAAAAAGGAAAGAAGATTCGTCCCATACTTGTTCTATTATCCGCTAAGCTCTGCGGAAAAGTTAATGAACGAACTTATATAGCCGCAAACCTTGTTGAGCTTCTTCACACGGCTACATTGATTCACGATGACGTTGTGGATGATGCAAAAACACGCAGAGGACTTGCGTCCATAAATGCTGTATGGAAAAATAAAGCAGCGGTATTGATGGGGGATTTTCTGCTTTCTAAAGGTTTGTTAATCTCGCTCGAAAACGATGAGTTTGAGTTTTTGAAATCGACTTCTGAAGCTGTAAAGCGCATGAGTGAAGGCGAGCTTTTGCAGATTCAGAAAGCACGCAACTTCGATGCAACGGAAGAAACATATTTTAAGGTTATTTCAGATAAAACAGCATCACTTATTAAGACATGCTGCAGAATCGGCGCATTAAGCACAACTACAGACAAGCAGAAAATCCAGACAATGTCAGAGTTTGGTGAAACCATCGGAATTATTTTTCAGCTTCGTGATGATTTGCTTGATTATGTCGGCAGGAAAAAGCTTCTTGGCAAATCACCGGGTAATGACCTCAAAGAAAAGAAATTTACTTTACCTTTGATTGTTGCTTTGAAAAATGCACCTGCAAAAAAATCTAAAGAAATGATGAAGTTGATTAAAAGCGAGAAGCCAAAATTTGAACATGTATATAATTTCGTAAATGAATATGGCGGAATTGAATATACTGATGGAAAGATAAGAGAGTATTCAAAACAAGCAATCAGCTTAATCTGCACATTTCCGGAAACGGAAACCAAAAAAGCACTTCTCAATCTTATTGCCTTCATCTCACAAAGACAGCACTAAGAATTTAAAATCTTTGCCATTTCAAACACTGCAATTCCATAAGACACAGAGACGTTTAATGATTGTTTAAATCCATGCATTGGTATTTCCAATGCAATGTCTGCAATATCAATTATTTCTTTAGATACTCCCGAGATTTCATTTCCGATTACTAAACACAAAGGGAAATCCTGTTTAGTCAGTTCCCAGTAATTCTTCCCTGAATCCGTGATTTCAAGAACAGCGATTTTTATTTTTTGTTCTTTGAGATTTTTTACAAGCTCAATTGGATCTTTGTGATATTCCCACGGAACACTAAGAGTTGAACCTAGTGCAACTTTATCAATTTCTTTTCTTGGTGGATATGGAGTATATCCGCATAAAAATAACTTTTCTATGAAGGCACCATCTGATGTTCTGAAAACAGAACCGACATTGAAAATGCTTCTTATGTTATCGCATAAAACGTAAATCGGTAAACGTTCATAATTCTGCAAATCGGGAATCTTCTTTCTTTGTTCTTTTATTTCAGTATTTGTTAATTTTCTCATTTTAGTTTAATCAATACAAAATATTAATAATTAATAACTTAAGTAAGTTTAAAATCTAATTACCCTTAAATTAAAAGGGTAAATTATTATACTTAATAAGAAAAATTTATTCGCTAATTTTGTTTATGTCCTTGAATGAAAAAGTCACAGATTTTTTTAAAAGTGATGGCATTTTATCAGGCAAGTTTAAGAATTACGAATTTCGTCAGAGCCAGACGGATATGGCTCTTGAGATTTTAAAGAACCTTGAAGAAAAACGCCATTTGTTTGTAGAAGCTCCGACCGGTGTCGGCAAGAGCTTCGCATATTTAGTCCCTGCTATTTACTACGCCAAAGAAAATCAAAAAAAAGTCGTTGTTTCCACTCATACAATAAATTTACAGGAGCAGCTTTTATATAAGGATATTCCTGCTCTTCATGAAATTCTTCCGGTTGAATTTAAAGCAACATTAATAAAAGGACGTTCGAATTATTTATGTCCTAAGCGACTTGCGCGCGCAATGGAAAAATCAAATAATCTTTTTGATGAAGATGAAATGAGTTTTCTTGACAAAGTTTATGCGTGGTCTTTGACAACTGAAGATGGCTCGTTATCAGACTTACCTTTTGCGATAAAGCAGAATGTTTGGAACTCAATTTGTTCGGAGAGGGGAATCTGCACCACAAAAACCTGCGGCGGTGAAAATACAGATTGTTTTTATCAGAAAGCAAAACAAAAAACTGCGGAAGCTGATGTCGTGATTGTAAATCATCATTTGTTTTTTACTTTATATGATGGAATTGGCGATAGAGAACTGGAAGGTTATTTATTCTTAAATGATTTTATAATTTTTGATGAAGCGCATACAGTTGAGGCAATTGCTGCAGAGCATATTTATCCCGCTATTTCACGTGAAGCAATTAAGTATAACCTAAACCGTTTATATAACCCCGGAAAGCAAAAAGGATTCTTACTGAGTTTTCCATCTTTGCATATTTTGCCGATTGTTCAGAACCTGTTTGATTTAACTCATCATTTCTTTTTTTCCTTAAAAGAAGAATTATTTATTATGAATGACGGCAGGTATCAACAGCTTGCAGTCAGAGTTTATGAAAAAAATATCGTGAGAGATATTTTAACCCCCGAGATTGAAAACTTGCTTGTGCAGTTAAGGGATTTAAGAAAAAACTGCAAGGATGATATTGAACTAAACGAACTGAATGATTTTATAATACGTTTTGGAGAATTTAAATTTTACATAAGCGCATTCCTTGAGCAAAAATATGACGTAAAGGAAGGCAATGAATTTGTATATTGGGTTGAACTTTCAAACCAAAAAGAGGATGCGAATATTTTTATATGCTCATCACCGATTGATATTTCGGATTACTTCGAGAAAAATATTTTCAGAGAAAATAATTCCGTTATATTAACAAGCGCAACATTGACGGTTAATAACAGCTTTGATTATTTTAAAAAACGTCTTGGCGGATATGTAGCAAATGAATTAATGCTTCCGACACAATTTGATTTTTATAATCAGGTAAAGATTTTTATACCCAACTCCATACCGCCGCCTTCAAGGAACAATGATTTATACTATATAACAGTGCTGAAAGATTGGATTTTGCATTTCATAAAGATGACTGAGGGTAAGGCATTGATTCTTTTTACAAACATGTACCTGATGAAGCAAATCGCAAATGACCTTCGCGATGTTCTGAACTCTATGAACATAAGCACTTTTGTTCAGGGAGACGGGTTTTCAAGAAAATACTTGCTCGACGAATTTAAGAAAAATATCAACTCTGTTCTGTTTGGTGTTGACAGCTTCTGGGTTGGTATTGACGTTCCGGGTGAGGCATTAAGCAATCTTATAATAACGAAGCTGCCGTTTCAGGTGCCTGACCATCCGGTTGTGAAGGCAAGAATGGAATTTATTGACTCAAGAGGCGGAAACAGCTTTATGGAGTATTCACTACCGGAAGCAATCTTAAAGTTCCGTCAGGGAGTCGGAAGATTAATAAGAAACAACAATGACAAAGGCATCATTGCAATTTTAGATAACAGAATAATTTCAAAACCTTATGGGAAATATTTTTTAAATTCAATTGATAAATGTCCCGTTGAATTTGTTAATTAAGAACCTAAATGAATAAATAAAATGGAAAACAAAGAAACAAACATTCCGGAAAAAAACGAAACTCAGGCAGATAATAAGGAAATAAAGAATTCCGTAGAACCTCAATCTGATAAACCGCAAGCTAAAGAAGCCCAAAAGGAAAACCATAAGCATGAAAATCAGGAAAAAAACCAAAATCACCGGTATAAACCTGACTTCAATGACAAAACAATTTTCTGCGATGCACGGTCGATTGCCGTTAAGATTCTTTGCCGAACTGAAAGAACCGATTCATATCTTGATAAGCTGATTGATGCAGAACTCAGAACGGATGTTCTCAATGACTTTGATAAATCATTGTTAAATGAGCTTTCGCACGGTGTTATAAGATGGATGAGGCGTCTGGATTGGTTCCTCAACGGATTTTACCGTGGTAATTATGAAAAATGCCTGCCGGAAGTCAAAAATACTTTGCGGGTTGCTATGTATCAGATTTTATTCTTAAATAAAATTCCTCATTTTGCTGCGGTTAACGAAGCTGTCGAGTTCATAAAAAAATTAAGAGGAGATAAACACGCTGCTGTTGTAAATGGCTTGTTAAGGACGATACTAAGAACGTTAAATAATCTTGTTTGGCCATCGAGAGATGTTGATGAAGTTAACTATCTTGGAATTGTGCAGTCCCACCCTAACTGGATGGTGAAGAGATGGATTGCAAGGTTCGGATTTGATGATGCGGTCAAGCTTTGTGAGTCTAATAATAAAAGACCGATTTTAAGTTTGCGTATAAACAAATTGAAAATTTCTTCAGAAGATTTTGAAAAATATCTGAATGAAAAAAATATTCAGTTCAGAAAATCGGATTATCTCAGTAATTTTTATACAATAAAGATTCTCTCGAAAATTTATGCCGATGATTATTTCAAACAGGGGTATTTTTCTGTTCAGGATATAAGCGCGGGATTTGTTGCTGAGCTTATAAAGCCACAGGAAGGGGATTTGATAATCGATTTATGTTCAGCTCCCGGTGGAAAGACAGCGCATTTGTCCGAGTTGATGAGTAATAAAGGTGAAATCATTGCAGTTGAAAAATATCTTTCAAGAATCGAGGTTATGAAAAGCAACTTCAAGCGTCTTGAAGTTAAGAATGTAAAAATACTTCATGATGATGTTAATGAGCCAACTTCGGCTGAGCTTACTGAAACTTTGGTCGGCAAAGCTGATAAAGTATTGTTAGATGCTCCTTGCTCAGGACTTGGCGTGCTTTCAAAGAAACCTGATATAAAGTGGAAAAGGGAATTTGAAGACATTAAAATGCTTCAGGATTTACAAATGAACATGATTGAAAATGCTTCTAAATATGTAAAACCGGGAGGAGTTTTGGTTTACAGTACCTGCACAACCGAGAAAGAAGAAAATATGGATGTTGTAAATCAATTTTTGCAGAATCATCCGGAGTTTGAAATTGATGCTGCATCAAAATACGTTACTGATAAAGTTGTGAATTCAGATGGCGTGATTGAAGTGTTTCCTCATACTCACCATATAGACGGAAGTTTTGCGGCACGACTGGTAAGAAAATCATAAAAATTAAATAATATATTAAGTATAAAAAAAGCCCGTTTTGATTTCTCAAAACGGGCTTTAATATTTTACTAAAGCAAATTACTTAGCATCTTTCATGTTAGTTACCGGTTCTTTTCCTCTTTTCTTTCTTGTCTTCTTCACACCTTGTTTTCTGTTTTCCATCATTTTCTTATCAGCGTCTGAAAGAGCAGGGATACACAATACCTGACCCGGATAAATTAAGTTCGGATTCGGGATTGTTGTTTTTACTCCCTTAGGTGCTGAAATCACACCGTTCTTATTTGCTTCCCAGATTTTTGGCCAGTATCTTGGATTTCCATAGATATTGCTTCTTCCGGCAATCTTGTATAAGCAATCACCTTTAACAACGGTATATTGCTGTGCACATGGTTTACCCTGGTCGCAAGTTTCCATTTTCTTTTTCATTGCCTGATATCTGTCCCAGAATTCGTTCAGACATTTTATCTTTGAAGCTGAAATTGCAGCAAAGCAATCTTTTGCATTTTTGCAATCAGTGTTTACTTTCTTTTCGCAAGCTTCAAACTGGCTTCTGAAAGCATCCACGCCGGCTTTATCGGTTCCGACAGATGCATAAAGATCGTTTTGTGCTTTAAGCAGCTCAGCATCAAGCTGAGAAGAACGGTTTCTTAAAGCATCGATGTCTGCATTCAATGAATTAAGCTGATTAATTAAATCAGTCTTTCTTGCGTTAAGCTCATCCATTTGTCTCTGCCATTCTTCCATCGTCATTTCTTCACTGACCGTTCCGTCATCATCACAGCAATCATCTTGTGCCATAGCATTTACGGATGCAAACAAGGTAAATGCAAGCATAAAAATCAGTAATTTATAAAACTTCATATTATTATTCTCCTTTTATAAATTTTTGTTTAAAATTAAGGACATCTTTTCTGAACGTTACCAATTTCGTTCAGGTATGCTTTCACTTTTGCATCTTTGTCAGCAATCTGTCTTTCTAACTGTGATTTTTGTGATTGCGCATCATTAACCTGTGACTGAAGAGATTCAACTTCCGCTCTCAAATCATTAAGCTGCTGCATTTGTTCGGGGCTTGGTCCGCCTCCACAACCGACCAAGTAACCGGATATTACTAAACTTATAATTATTAAGTATAACCTCATTGTGATTCTCCTTTGTTAATGGTTGAATTTGAGACAAATATAACTCAATATTATTCATTTTTCAAGATATATTATTTATTTACAGTTAATTAATGCATCATATTTTGCAAATAAAAAACCCCTTAGCTATTCACTAAAGGGTTCTTATAAAAATGAAAATGTAGGGTATATTTCTATTTTTCGTCGAAATAATCACCCATTTTGAAACGCATATTTGCTAATACTGTAAGCGCTCCAAAACCACCGCTTGACGTAGTTCCAAGTCTTACCGATGGTCCAAATGCAAATGAAGTCTGACCGAAACCTTCAGCAATGTCTGCAATGAAGGCTTCTACCAATACCTGATAGTTTCTTATGCCGCCCCAACAATTGTCGATTCTGACGTCAAACAATGAACCTGCAAGACGCATTTCTCTTCCAAGGAAGCCGGCGTGGAATTCACCGAGATATTTTGCAAAATATACCTTTGCGGTAGTTGAACCGAATGTTCTGAACGGGTATCTGAATTCAAAATTTGTATAACTTCCTTCAACAACCAGGTTCGGCATGAATACCGAATCCTGTAAAGGATAAAGAGCATTTTGAACTTTTACAGGTCTGTCTTCCTGTTTAGAAGTAAGAGTTGTGTAATAACCAACCTGGAAAAAGTTACCGAACGGAATAACATAATTAACTTCAAGTCCTAACTCAGGAGCAAAAATATTATTATAATTTGCTAAAGAAACTCCATCTTCGGGAGTGATAACCGCGGCACTTTCGCTGCTGCTTCTATCTAATGTTAATTCCTTAATCCTTGTTGAGATACCCACTGATGCTCCTAATAGGTGGAAAGCAGCGCCAACCATTTCGCATTCCATTGGTCCTGAATAAGGTGTTCCCTGCATAAAGGAGAAACCGAATCCTCTTTTAATCGGTACACCAAGAGCCGGACCGCCGAATGCCTGAAAATAAGGACTGATATATGCGGTTGTGTTTTTAATTTCTCTTTCCTTTTGAGGAGGAGCAATTAATTCTTTAACTTTAATTCTTCTTATGACATCAATGAAAACGGATGCATAATTTAATTTCTTTTTGTTTAGATTTTCTTTGTTTGTCCCAACCCAATTAATCAATCCTTCCTGAACTGTTGGTGAAAGCTGCGACCATGCATAACGCAAAGCATCAGGAGAAGATTCGTCACCAATAACAACATATTGGTTTAAGGGCTGTGGGTCTTGAATGTTTACTGTTATAACGTAAGATTCAAGTTTTGGGTCAATGAGAAGGTCATCTTGCAGCTTTATAAAAATGCTGTCATCACCTGAACGTGCAAAGATTCTGAAGTATTTCCATGTTCTAGGGTTATCCTCTCTCTCTTCCTGAGCATAAGAATTTCCGAAAAAACTTGCGGAAATGACTAAAGTGAACAAAATAAATAAAAGTAGTCTTATTTGTGAGGTTTTTTTCATATACTGGATTTAGTTATTAAAAATGATGCCCTGCAGGTAATCTGCAGGGCAAATATCTTACCACTCGCCAAATTGGAATACTCCTGTTTGAGTAAGTGAGTGTCCGGCGATTTTGTCCTTAACTGATACCTGGAAGCCGACTGAATAAGGGGCGTCTTTATTATCAGTGTAATTATCGAAAGCTGTTTTGGATTTTAAGAAATTAAGTGTAACATCATACGTATTTGGTCCTGATTGATTTACAGTTACCGGACCTGAGAAATTCACATCAAGATTTCCCGGGAAGTCATCGTTAATTGTTATACGATAACCGACAGTTCCCTGAATTGACCTGATGGAAACGTTTTCACCTGCAGGAACAAGTCGCTGCAATGAAATCTTTGGTTTTTCATTAGGTTTGGTTGTAACATTCTTTGATGTTGTTCCGACTCTTAATGTTATAGTTGACTGCCCGCCGGTTACGAATGACTTTGTACCTTTCGGAGGAATAGTTGTTATTCCTACGACTTCCATCGGCTGGTCATACGGGTTGGTTAAGCTTTGTTCAGCAAACTGGTAAATGGTTACGTTTCCTATTCTTATTTCCTGAATTTCTTTTGGTTCAATTATCTGTTCTTCTTTCTGCTCAATCTGCTGTCTCTGCTCCGGAGTTAAATTTAAGTTCGGAGTTGTTGTATTAACGGTCAGATTTGGATTAACCTGCTGCTGTACAACCATTAACTGCTGACGTGTAATCTCAAGCTGTTTTCTTAACTCTTCCGGATTTGTGAACTTTTTGTTGGTATCGAATTTTATTTCGGGTACCAGTCCCAGGGCAAGAAGTGAATCAAGAATTTTTTTCAAAGAATCGGCGTATTCTTTCTCAACTACCTTCTCTTTCTGTATAACTTCGGTAAGATCAAGGTTTGCTCCTTTCAGCGCAATAACGCAAACCACGAAGATATACAGCATCTGGTAAATGATAAATTTTACATCTCTGGTTTTTTTCATATCTCTACAATTTAAAAGATTAAACCGGTTAAACCGGTTCTAAATTTTTTGTTATCGTTTCCCTGCAATATATACAAGATTTTCAAGAGATTTTGTAGTTGCAGCATCTTTCATGTTGTTCATTGTTTCGGTTAAGAAATGTGCTGTAACCTGTAATTCTTTTAAAACTTTTTCATCAGGTAGTTTCATTGAATTGATATTCGAAATTATCTGGTTTATCGATTCAAGGTTTGTTCTGATAGTTTGAGTTACTTCTGCTGATTTATTTGAAGCCTCTATTACATTCATATATGTCTGCGAAACTTTTACAAGCTCGGTTATAAGCTTATCATCTATTACTTTAATGTTGCCGAATCTGTTAATATTTTCTGTGAGTGCTTTCAGATTATTAGAAAATTTCTCATTCAAGTCGTTGGTTAATTTAACGACTGCATACATTCTTTCAAGCTGTTCGTTTGTAAGTGCAGGTGCCTGACCTTTTCCGCCGCCTACGCCGAGTGAGGATTTCAGTTCATTAAGTATAGAAACATTAACATGTTCGGTTTTCTTAAAGAAATATTCAGATTCGATTTTTCTTATTTCTTCTATTATTCGCTGATATTTCAATGCTTGCGCGTCAAATACAGACTCAAATAATAAAGCAATTGCAAGAATGATAATCGATTTAATTTCGAAAGGAACCGAGAACCCGAGGAAGATTACCGGACCTTCTTTAATAGACACAAGCAAAATTGCAGCACCGATAAGAGGCAATGCAGTTCCGATACCGTTGACGATACCGGAGTATCCGTCTATTATTCTTGAAACACTGTTTTCGGATGTTCCTTTTTTGGTTATTTCTTCTTTAAGGGCTCTGTTGCATGAAACAGCAACCAAAATAAAAATAAGATAAGCAACTAAAGGTATCCACCAGAACATAAGAGGTTCAACACCGGAATTTAAAATTTGTGAACCGGGGAAAAGCATACTTGCAAAATTAACTGCAATCTTCCCGAGGAAAGGAACATTGCCAACATCAATGAAGAATGATAAAATCAATACAATGAATGAAGGCAGTGCTGCTTTCAAAATAAAGCCTGCACCCTCTTTGTTAAGGCCTTCAAGCTTTTCCTGAATAAGATATTCTCTTATTTCATTTAATTCTTTATCGGTCTTTAGGAGGGAATTGATTTTTTCCTGAACATTTCCGGAGAATCCGTTTGTCTGTTCAGTCAAGGTTTGATCTATATTTGAAGCCATTGTTATGGATTAGTTTATTTTAATAAAACGTTGTAGTTTCGACTACGACAAAATTAGTGAGTATTTATTTTAATGTCAATTACTATTTTTTGTTGAATAAAATTAACTAATTTAATTTTCCCGTCAAATGATTTAAGTCAGGAAAATGAATTTAATCATTATTTCAAAAAAATGATAATGCTTTTCAAGTATAAAATAAATGTATATTTTTTAAAATACAAAGTATAAAAACTGATGAATTATTGCAAAATACTTAATAAACTCAATAAATATAGTCAGTTAATTTTTCCAGTTTTCCGTTAAAAAAACTCATTATTGATAATGAATGATTGATTCTGTTTTTCAAAACAATGTTGTTTTGGATGCCGGGGTAATCAATTTGCTGGTTTAAGTAATTTTGTAATTTATTTCTGCTTAAATTATTTTCACAGGATTGCAGAAGAAAATTCATTGAATTATAGCCAAATAAATAATTTCTCAATTCACTTTCGGAAAAATTCTTTCCTGAATAAACATTACTCAATGAATCATTTAAGTAAAAATCACATTCATAATATAACGTTTTTATATTATTTTTGTTCTGCAATAAAGTTTCCTTATTATTCCAATCACTTGAACCAAGAACCGGCAAATCGGGGTAATATTTGATTAAAAGAGGAGAGATTACATTAATATCTGCAGGGCTTGCGATGGATATATAAATAGCGTCGGGTTTTTGTGTATTTATGGTGTTTTTAAATTTTATAAAGCCGCTTTCAATTAAATCTGCATTGTCGTAATAAAATGTATCAATTATTGTGCCATCGTTTTTATTAACTTCATTGATAAATGGTTGTGAAAAAAATCTTCCGTATTTATTTTCGCTGAGGACAAGAATGTTTTTAAAATTCAGTTCCTTAACAGCATACCTTGCCATTGATGAGCCGCGAATTGTATAATCAGGATTTAATTGAAAAAGATATTCTGATTCAGATGCAAGATTGTCAGCCGTTGCTGTCGGAGAAATTATGGGAAGCTTCAAAGTACTTGCCATGCTTTTCATTACATACATTTCAGCGCTGAATATAGGACCTAAAACCGCAATGACGCTGTTATCTTTTGAATATGAAAGCATCATATTATAAAACACTTCAGGATTTTTTTGCGTGTCGCCGAGCTTAATTTCAATTTTTGTTTTTGGATTGCTTGCTTTATATTCGTTGTAAGAATCTGTTACCCCTTTAAGTATATATTCACCTACTTTTTTATCCGCATCGCTTCCTGACTCTGACATAAGTGGAAGCGCAAGTCCGATTTTTTGCTGGGCTGACACACTATTGCCAGCAATAAAAATAAAAAGGGCAATAAAAAAATATTTAATCTTTTTTGTCATTATACTTTTCGTAAGCATCAATAATTTCTTTTACTAATCTGTGGCGGACTACGTCTGTTTTATTAAAATAAACAAATTCAATTCCTTCAATCCCTTTGAGTATGTTTTGTATTTCAACTAATCCTGATATTTCCTTTTTAGGAAGGTCAATCTGCGTAACGTCTCCGTTAATGATTGCCTTTGAGTTTGCCCCTATCCTGGTCAAAAACATTTTCATCTGCATAGCAGTAGCATTCTGCGCTTCATCAAGAATGAGAAATGCGTTGTTCAAAGTTCTTCCTCTCATATATGCAAGTGGAACAACTTCAATCACGTTTCTTTCCATATAGGTTTTCATCTTTTCAATAGAAATTAAATCTTCAAGAGCATCATATAAAGGGCGTAAATATGGGTCAACTTTTTCAGACAGGTCGCCCGGAAGAAATCCCAGGCTTTCGCCTGCTTCAACAGCAGGTCTTGCAAGAATTATCTTATTGATTAATTTATTCTTCAACGCAGCAACAGCAAATGCAACGGCAAGATAAGTTTTGCCCGTTCCTGCAGGACCGATTGCAAAAACTATGTCGTTATTGTTGATTGCGTTTGTGTATTCGATCTGTGTTTGTGTGCGAGGTTTTACGAAGTCATTTTTCTTAAACAGAATTATATTTTTTAAATCCTGAGTGTTAACATTAAACTTTTTGTTAAAATTGTTAAGCCTGTCTTCGTTGCTTTCAATAAGCTCAAGTATGAGCTTTACGTCATCGTTTTTTATTGTCCCCTGTTTTTTTTGAAGGAACAGAAGCTCGCTCACGACTTTATCGATTTTTTCAAGCTCTTCGTTTTCAGCTTTAATATAAAGTGTATCACCGCGAAGGGTTATGTTTCCGTCAAAGCTGTCTTTAATAAGGTTCAGTTTTTCATCATTAAAACCTGTGAAGTCGAGTAAATCAGCGCCGGTAAGTTGTATTTTTTTTTCAGTCATTTGAAAGTATCAGTATCTAAAATGTAAATTTTGTAGACTGTTAAAATTTTTAAATTTAATAAATAATTAAATTTCTTTGGATTCCCGACCGGAGTTTATCCGTACTGGATACGGGACGGGAATGACATAAAATGAAAAAAGCCATTATATCGTGGATATAATGGCTTTTAACTACAAATTTATAAAAGAAGTTCACTAAAAAAATTACTTCTTAGTGTCAGTCTTTTCGTCTGTCTTAGTGGTCTTTGTAGTAGTTTTCATTCTTGTAGTACCACTTCTCCAGTTTCTTGCACTATATTTCTTTGCAAGATAATCTTTCTTTTGTGCATCTGTTAAAGCAGGAACTTTCAAGATCTGACCCGGATAAATTAAGTTCGGGTTTGTGATCTTCATAGGAGTTCTCTTGTGAGCTGTAGGTGCTAAACCTGAGATACCGTCTCTGTTAGCTTCCCACAATGCAGGCCATAGTCTTGGGTTACCATAAATGTTTGACATACCGGCAATTTTCCATAAGCAGTCACCTTTAACAACTGTGTATCCGCTTGGTCCTGCAGGTTTGCAGCCAGCCATTTTGGTGGTCATTTTGTTGTATCTGTCCCAGAACTCATTTAAACATCTTATTTTTGAAGCACCAAGAGTAGCAACATCTTTATTAACTGCATCGATGTCAGCTTGTGAAGCAGAACCGCAGTTCAAGCTGTTAACTCTTTTTTCGATTGCTTCGAATTTACCTCTGTAATCAGCAACACCTGATTTTGTTGAACCAACTGCACCGTAAAGGTCGTTTTCACCTTTTGTTACAGCTGCATCTAAATCAGATGATTGTTTTCTTAATGCATCAACGTCTCTGTTTAAAGAGTTCAACTGATTCATTAAGTCGTTCTTTCTGACTGTAAGCTCATCCATTTGTGCTTGCCATTGCTCCATTGTCATTTCTTCTTCAGATGACATATCGTCATCCTGAGCAGTAGCAAAATTGGTTGCAAAAGTCAAGGAGAACGCAAAGAGTATGAGTAATAATTTATGTAATTTCATTTTGAATTTTCTCCTTTGAAAATTTTTTTGTTTTAAAATTTTTTGCAAATCTGATAAATTTGTTTAAGTTAAAAGATTACGGACATCTTTTTTGAACATTAGCGATTTCGTTCAAGTAAGCTTTTACTTTTGCGTCTTTATCAGCAATTTGTCTCTCTAATTGAGATTTTTGACTTTGAGCGTCATTAACTTGTGACTGTAATGATTCGACTTCTGCTCTTAAGTCGTTTAACTGTTGCATTTGCTCAGGGCTTGGACCACCACCGCAACCGGTGATTAATACGGAGCCTGAAAATAATGCCGCAACAAAAAACATCGCGAAGAGTTTTTTTGTTTTTGCCATTTGAGTACCTCCTGAATTTTTAATTGGCTGGTTTATAAAAATTGTTTTAATTTTCACTCAAAACTAAGCAGAATTTTGATAGATGTCAAGTCTAATTCTAAAAAAGTGGACAGTGGATGTGTTTTTTTTGAGGCAGGGAAATAGCTAAAATCTAGTCGATTTTATTATTTTACGAATTCATATACTTCATACGCTTTGTACTTCGATAAATCTTTTCCTTTCATACTTTCTTTTTCTTTATAAAAAACGCCTTCTTTGAAGTATTTATCCATATTGGAATCGGGTTCTAAAATCAGTCCTTCGGCTTCTACCAATAACACCCAATAAGAGACTCCGCTTGAGTTTGTTTCGCATCCGCAGCCGATTGACGTGCCGCCGCTTGTGAGCAAAATTGAGTTATGAGGCGTGCTGTTTTTCCATCCGTCGAGAATTTCTTCCCAGTGCGGATTTGCATTTGATGCTTCGAAACATTCAAGCACCATGGTGAACGGAGGAATGACATCGGCAGTAAATAATTTATTGAACGACGGAAACCATCCGTCTTTCAATGCGCGGATAGTTGCTCCTTCGCCGTTCATGTTATGGTCCATATTAAATGAGTTAATAGAGGCAAGCTTCTTTGCGGTTTCGTTTGCTGAGTGCATCAGGTCTTTATTGGTAGAGAGAGTAATATTTCCTTTCTCGTTTTCATTTGCACCGACTAAAGTGTATTCAGGCTGGTCGACAGATTTCCATTCGGATTTATTTGCCCGGTATGTATTGACGGCATTGATTAATGCTTCGAGTGAGCTTTGATTGCAATTGGACTGAGGTAATGCGGAAGAGGAAGAAAGTATTATTGAAGAAAGTATTATTAATGAAATGAATGTTAAAATTTTCATAATATTTCTAGTGTCATTCTAAGCGCAGCGAAGAATCCCATTTTTTTTATAATTAAGATGTTCATTCGCCCTAGTAAGGGGATCCTTCACTTCGTTCAGGATGACAATCAAAATATTTTTACTCCCACTCTATAGTAGCGGGGGGTTTTGTGCTGATGTCATAGACAACACGGTTGACGCCTTTTACTCTATTGATAATTTTGCTGGATACGGAAGTAAGAAAGTCTTTTTCAAACTGATAAAAATCTGCAGTCATACCGTCTTTTGATGTAACAGCGCGAAGTCCAACAACGTTCTCATAGCTTCGCTCATCGCCCATGACTCCGACCGACTGAACGGGCAAAAGCACAGAAAACGCCTGCCAAATTTCATTATAAAGCTTATGCTCTTTAATTTCGTTTATATAAATGTCATCTACCTCACGCAAAATATCCAGTTTATCTTTTGAAACGTCAGAAAGAATTCTGATTGCAAGTCCGGGTCCCGGGAACGGATGGCGTTTAAGAACAAAATCGGGAAGCCCGAGTTTCTTGCCGATGACGCGGACTTCATCTTTGAATAATTCCCTGAATGGTTCTATTAATTTAAATTTCATTTTTTCCGGAAGTCCTCCGACGTTGTGATGTGTTTTTATTGTCGAAGAAGGTCCTTTGAATGAAACGGATTCAATCACATCGGGATAAAGCGTCCCCTGAACGAGATATTTTATTCCTTTAATCTTCTTTGTTTCTTTTTCAAATACTTCAATAAATGTATTGCCGATGATTTTTCTTTTTTGTTCGGGGTCAGTAATGCCTTTCAATCTTTTCAGAAAAATATCTTCTGCATTTACAAAAATAAGATTGAGCTTGAAATTCTTTTTAAACAGTTCGATAATCTTTTTGCTCTCGTTTTTTCTCATCAAGCCGTTATCTATGTGCATACAGATTAAATTCTTGCCTATTGCTTTATGAACGAGCAATGCGGCAACAGAAGAATCAACTCCGCCGCTGAGAGCGCACAAAACCTTGCCGTTACCGGTCAGTTTTTTTATTTCTTCAATTTTGTCATCAATGAATGACTGAGGTTTAAACAAATGCTTAACTTTGCATATGTTGAAAACAAAGTTTTTGTAAATCTGTGTGCCGTTTTGAGTATGATGAACTTCAGGATGAAACTGCACACCATATAGATTTTTCTGCGGATACTCAAAACTACTCACGACTTTGTTCGAGCTTCGTGATTTTATATCGAAACCCGCAGGCATATTAATTATAGAATCACCATGACTCATCCATGCAATGAATTCATTGCTCACTCCTTTAAACAGCTTACCCGGTTTTAAAGTGTGAATTTTGGTGTAACCGTATTCGCGGTGTGTAGATTTATGAACCTTGCCTTTGTTCAAATGAACAAGCAGCTGCAGTCCATAACAAACTCCAAGAATAGGAATATTTTGATTAGCTATATAATTATAATCTTTAACAGAAATCTTTGGTGAGCTTTTATCCAGAACACTTGACGGTCCGCCCGATAAAATTACACCCTTCAAAGTATAATTATCTTTTGATTGAAAATATTTTTCAACGTCCAGATTATAAGGATGGATTTCGCAATAGACGTTCATTTCACGCAATCGTCTTGCAATGAGTTGAGTAAATTGAGAACCGAAGTCAAGGATTAATATGAAGTCGAGTTTATGCATCTAAAATAGTTTATCAGGTTTGAAAGTTATAAGGTTTATAAAGATAATTAAACGTAAAAGGGCAAACGTAAAACAAAAAATAAACATATTAAATCATAAGGAAATCATAAAAATTCAGCGTCAAAATTTAGAAGCAAGAATGATTGCACCATAAACAGGCGGATTTTTTTTCTTAACTACATTAATTAACGGCAGTTCTTTTTTTATTCGCTGCTTGAATTTTTTTGAAAGCGGATTATCTGTCTCTATTATAGAGCCGATGAAAGCAACATCAATTGATTTTTTCCTCCGTGCAACTTTAAGAAAGGTTTCCAGATGATGCAAAAGCCCGTCAATTGCATCATTGACAATTTTCAAACATACCTTATCTTTTTTTCCGGCAAGCTTCAAAACCAACGGTGCGACATTTTGAATAGGGAAATTGCCATGAAATACCTGCTCGACAATATTTATCTCGTTCAGAGCATATTTTTTCTCAAGTGAACGAGCAAGCAAACTTTTTTTGGGTAACGGTTTGGTTTTTCTCTGTGAACTCTGTGGCTTTTGCAAAAGGTCGTATTCTTTAACAGCGTTTTTTAATGCCTGAAGCCCAATCCAATATCCGCTTCCTTCATCGCCTAAAATTCGTCCCCAACCGCCGACACGGTAAATTTTTTCCCCTGATTTTCCGAATAAAACCGAACCTGTCCCCGAAATTAAAATCAATCCGTCGGCACCGTTGAATGCACCGTAGAGACCTGTCATAGTATCGGTTTCAATTCTGATTTTATCGAACTTTAACCGTTTTGAAAATTCTTTTTTAAGAGATTTTCTGTCGGCATTTTCGCGAGCTCCTGCAAGACCTATGCAGATACCTTTGCAGTTTTTTATGTCAAGCTTATTTTTCTTTAAGACGGTTTTTATAAGAGCGGAAAACTTTTCGGCAATGACCTTTGCTCCGACAATGGAATAGTGAAGTGACTTAAATTTAGACTCGTATATTTTTTTGAGGTTTACATCGGCAATCATCAACTCGCATTTTGTCCCACCCGCGTCTATGCCTAAGTAAAAGCTATCTTTATCAGTTCTCACTAAGTTTGCCTTTAAGGTATTTATGAATTACTGTAGTGATTAAAGATTGATAAGGAATGCCTTCTTCCAAGGATTTCACTTTTAAGCTTATCAAATCTTTCTCAGAAATACGGATATTTATTCTTTTATTTTTAAGAAATGTATTTTTTGCATATTGTTTATATACGCTTTTTCTCTCTTTTAAATTCTTTACAGACTTCCATTCATCTTCTTCGTAAGATTTTAAAAGTTCATCTTCATATGTTAATTTTTTAGCCATAGTTTAAATATTTTTTTGTTGCTTTTCTGCTTGGGATAATTGTTTTTAGAAATATTTTTTTTTCATCTTCTGAAAAAGGAATTAAATAAGCATAGTTTTCATACTCAATTATAAAAATTTCCTGGTTTTTATACTTTTTTTTATTAGGATTTTCAATTATGTCGAGAATTTTATCTTGTTCTATCTGGCTAACAATAATTTCAAAAGAAATGCCTCTTTCTTTCTTCAATTTTGTGTTTTTTGATTCATTCCAATCAAAATATTTCATGATTAAAATTACACAAATGTGTGCCTATTGTCAATACAAAGAAAAACTATTTTTTGCATATAAAAATTGGATAGTTGATATTTTTCCGTCTTAAAAAGTCCTTGATATTAACAAAAAATGATTATAATTTATGCTAAGGTTATATGAGAAAAGCTTTACCACTTCTAATCACATTCATATTAATTTCCGGTTCGCTTCTTGCAGGAGCGACGCTGCAATATTTTACTGCGCGCACCAACAACGACGGTGTTTTCATTGAATGGAAAACAAGTAATGAAAACGGTGTTCAAAGATTCGAACTCGAAAGAAGCGCCGGCAATACCGAAAACTTTATCTATATAGAATCATTTAATGCAAAGGGAAGTAACTCATATTATTCCTACCAGGATAATTCAGTAGATATGAGAAATAATGATATATATTATTACCGTCTTAAAAATATTGAATCAAACGGTTCGCATTCATACAGTTATAATATATCCGTAATCCATTCAGTTTCAGGAATAAGAAGTACATGGGGCAGCATTAAAGCTATTTTCAGATAAAATTTTTAACACAAGAATTTTATCAGGAATTAGCCCGGTTTTATTCTTTCACAACTCTAAAAATCAAACTTAAGGAGAATTATATTAATGGCAGAATCTACCAGACAGCTTCACATTACCCCCGAGGAAATTGAAAAAGGAAAAACAATGGCGTTTGTTGCTTACCTTATCTTTTTCGTTCCGTTGTTGATGGATGAATATAGAACAAACAAGTTTGTGATGTTCCACACAGAACAATCAATTGTCTTATTAATTTTTAACATTATTGCAGGCATCGTCGGAACCATAACCTGCGGTATAGGTCTGATTTTATATATTCCATGGTTAATATTCCTGATAATGGGATGTATGAACGCGCTTCAGGGCAAGGTTCAACCACTGCCTTTAATCGGTCAATTTGGAGAAAAATTTAACTTAGTAAAATAGATTAGTTTTATTTAATTTTGAAGAGCAATCCTGACAAACGGCTTAAGCCGTAAAACGGGGTTGCTCTTTTTTTATTAGTATAAGTCATTCCCGCGAAGGCGGGAATCCCAGTATCTAACTAAATATGCCATCAGAACTTAATACCTCGAAAACTTTTTTCCTTATTTCGGCTATAGTAAACATACTCATTCTTCTCGGATGGGGAGGAACTACCGTAATAGGAGGAATTGCAACCTGCGGTTTGGGCTGTATAACAGGAATTTTCCCGATTATAAATCTTGTTGCATGTATATTGGATTTCATGGCTTATTCGAAATTGAATTCTATGAACCAGCCGGGAACAGCAGGAACAATGAGAAATGCAGCTGTAATGGATATAGTTTCGATATTGACAGGAAACGTAGTGAGTCTGATTTTTGGAATTTTAATTTTGCAATATCTCAATAAGCCCGATGTTGATACTTATTTAAGAGAAAGGAATATTTATTAAAATATGTTTGAAAGACTTGAAAAAGTGAAGCAAAGATATGCTGAGCTGGCTGAACTTCTTGCCGACCCGAATGTAATCAATGACCAGAAAAAATACCGTGAGCTTTCAAAGGAGTATTCCGATTTAACGGATATTGTTAATGCTTATAATAATTATAACGACACCAGAAAGCGTGCTGATGATAATAAGGAGTTGTTATATAATACCGATGATGCCGAGCTGAAAGAAATGGCGAAGATTGAACAGGAAGAGTTAGAGAACAAACTTATTGAAATTGAAAATGAAATAAAAGAGTTATTGATACCTAAAGACCCGGCGGATTCTAAAAATGCAATACTTGAAATACGAGCCGGAACAGGCGGTGAGGAAGCAGCATTATTTGCTGCGGAGCTTTACAGGATGTATTCAAGATATTTTGAAAACAAGCGCTGGAAAACCGAGCTTATGGATTATAATGAATCTTCAACACCCGGGGGATTAAAAGAAGTTATTTTAAGCGTTTCGGGAAAAGGTGTTTATGGAGAGCTCAAGTTTGAAAGCGGTGTTCATCGTGTTCAGAGAGTTCCGAAAACCGAAGCAAATGGCAGGGTTCATACCTCTGCTGCATCGGTTGCGGTGCTTCCGGAGGCGGAAGATTTTGATGTTGATATAAACGAAAATGATTTGAAAATTGATGTCTATCGCGCAGGCGGCGCAGGCGGTCAGAACGTGAACAAAGTTGAAACTGCAGTGAGAATTACACACATACCATCAGGAATAGTAGTGCAATGTCAGGATGAACGCTCACAGTTAAAAAACCGTCAGAAGGCAATGAAGGTTTTACGTTCAAGGTTATATGAATCAGAGCTTGAGAAGCGCGAAAAGGAACTTTCATCACAAAGAAAATCGATGGTTAAATCAGGCGACCGCAGCGAAAAAATAAGAACTTACAATTTCCCCCAAAACCGTCTTACTGACCACAGAATTGGTCTTACACTTTATAATCTTTCTGAAGTTATGGAAGGCGACCTTGAAGAAGTTATTGACAAGCTTAAAAATGCTTACCGTGCGGAAGTTCTCGCAGGTGCAGCGGCTTAAATTTAATTAACCAATATAATAATATATATTATATCCTCATTGATTTAAATTGATTTAAAACTAAAAAAATGAAAACCTTTCTTTCTACAACGTTAATATTCATAATTGCAGTATTTTTATTACGGTTTGACTTTCAACAAAACTATGAAAGCAACCCTTATGAAAAATACTCTGAAGTTAAAATCAGACTTAACTCATCTTCAGACATTCAGCGGTTGCAGATGTCGGGAATAGATGTTGAGCATTACACAGGTCATATACATGAAGGCATAACCGTTGTAATAAATCAAGCAGAGATTACAAGATTAAAAAACTCCGGCTTTGCTTATGAAATAACAATTCCTGATATGGATGAATACCACGCTAACAGACAGCCATCAAGTCCGCAGGATTTGGAACGAAGTGAACAAATAAAAAGAAGTGATAATATTGACGGATTTGAATACGGAACAATGGGCGGTCATTATAAATACGATGAAGTTGTTCGTGAGCTTGATTCATTCAGATTGCAGTATCCGAATTTGATCACTGTTAAGCAAGACAGAGGCACGACAGCCGAAGGAAGAAAAATCTGGATGGTAAAAGTTTCTGATAATCCTGATGCGAATGAATCAGCAACCGAAGCTCCTGTATACTATGATGCTGTTCATCATGCTCGAGAGCCGATCTCCATGATGGCAATGATGTATTACATAAATTACTTATTGGATAATTATGCATCAAATCCGGAGGTTCAGTATCTTGTCAATAATCGTGAGATATTTTTCGTTCCTATTGTAAATCCGGACGGTTATGTTTACAATCAGACAACAAATCCGAACGGCGGAGGCAATTGGAGAAAAAACAGAAGAAACAACGGAAGCTGTTTCGGTGTTGACCTTAACAGAAATTACAGCTACGGTTACGGGCTGAACTCAGGTTCAAGCAATGACCCCTGCAGTGATACCTATAGAGGTCCTTCTGCAAATTCAGAACCTGAATCTCAGGCAATTAAAAATATTGTCGATGCTGTAAGACCTAAGATTGCTTTTTCCATGCATTCGGTAGCCGGAAGATACTTGAATCCTTACGGATATAATGATTCATCTGTATCATACGAAATTTATTCCGAGTTCGCAGGCGATTTTGCTCCAAGTAATAATTATTTATATGGAACGGTAATAGAAATGCTTGATTATTATTCAAGCGGAACAACACGTGATTATCTTCACTCAATCGGAACATACTGCTGGACTCCTGAACTTGGAGGGAGCGGATTTTGGCCATCCCAAGCGACAATTATTCCGATATGCAATGAGAATTTATACGGTTTAAAATATCTCACATGGGTTTCGGGAGCTTATGCTGATTTTAAAAGCTGGAAACTTAACGGCAAAGGATGGGGATATAGAAACGATACTTTGCAGATTCAGGTTGATATTAAAAATAAAGGTCTTTCAAAAACTTCAAAAAATGTTGAGGTGACTATGAGTTCGCTGTCAGGACTTGCATCACCGCTTGTTACATCAATAAATTATGACAGCATACCATCAAGAAGCTTGAAAAACAATGCTTCAAATCCATTTAAATTTATTGTTTCAAATTCTGCAAATGTCGGGGATGAAGTAAAGCTTATGGTTTTAGTGAAGCAGGAGAATGTCGAGACTTCGCGCGATACAATCTCATTTTATGTGGGCGCAAGGAATACATTATTTCTTGATAATGCAGAGAACGGAATTTCAAAATGGACAAGAGCCGGAACAGGATTACAGTGGGACACTTCTTATGTATCAAATTACAGCGGATTGAAATCATTTGCAGATTCAAGATATGGCAATTCAAATAATAGTTCAAATAATTCTTTTACATTAATAGATACAATTAATCTTGCAAATACGGTGAAACCTAAAATAGAATTTGATGCCAAATGGGCAACGGAAAGCACCTTCGATTATGCCCGTATTCAGGTCAGCTCTAACTTTGGTTCGACCTGGACAAGCATGCCAGGCAAATATACGAGAACCGTAAGCAGCCAGCCCTCATATACTGATATAAAATCATGGGTGAATGAACAAATTGACCTGACCTCATATATTGGTCAAAAAATCAGAATCAGATTTACATATTTTACTGATTCAGGATTACCCGGAGACGGAATTTATGTTGATAACTTCCGTGTTGTTGATTATCGAAGCTCGTTGGTTGGTGCTGAACAAATTTCCTCATCAGTTCCTGACAGGTTTGGGCTAAAACAAAATTATCCTAATCCTTTTAATCCTGCTACCACGTTTGAGTTCAGCATTGCAAAGACTGAATTTGTAAATATAAAAATTTATGATATAAGCGGAAAAGAAATTTCATCGCTCGTTAACCAAATAATGAATCCGGGGATTTATAAAATAAATTTTGATGCCTCTAACTTTGCAAGCGGAACATATTTTTACAAAATAACGGCGGGAAGCTTCAGCGATATTAAAAAAATGGTGTTACTAAAATAGGAATTTTAATTCAAATTGGTGTGTTTTTAAAACAGAAAGGGCGTTTAGCCCTTTTTGTTTTTTTTATTTGAAACAAAAAAACTATAATTGCTATTTAATACAGACATTGGTATTTTGAAAAAATTCTAATTAACAAATTATGAATAAAATTCTACAAAAAACGAAATTTGTTTTTATTCTCATTCCTTTATTGTATCTGACCTTCACCGGTTCTGAATGCGAAAAACTCCTCACAGGCAGCATAAACGAACAATTAATCGGAACCTGGCAGATGACCAGAATGGAAGGAGCGCTTCAGGATATTTGTTATAATGAACGTGTAACCTTTCAAACTGATGGGGTCGCATTGCTTCAATGTCCCGGGGGTACCCCAATCAGCAGAAATTATTCAGCAACATCAACCACTCTTACATATACTTCTTCAGGGGTTGAATACGATATAACAAGCGTAAATTCTTCTGAGTTAAAATTAAGGGGCAGAAATGTAAGCAGGAACTTGACCTATGTAAAAGTGATTACCACTGATTCTCCTGTTGTAGGAAATGATGCAAAGTCAGATTCAAAAAATTCTTCAGACAAATAAAATTATACTAATATGAAAAAAGTTTTATATACTATTTCTTCATTAATAATTATTATAACATTAGGGTTTTTTGGATTAACAAAAACCTCACACACGGAGCTGAAAGCTCCCGAATATAACCAGCATTTCAATAAAATATCTGCTGAAGTTTCAACAGCAAATTTTGAAAATGCAGGTTCAAGACAGCTATTCACTTATAATGAATCACCTGCAACAGAAAATTTATCATCAATTGTAAGTAATTCAACACCCTTAGTAATATCGAAAAGCAGTTTAAGAGAACTTGTCAGCTTAAATTCAAACGCATTGAATTTAACTATTCCTAAAAATCGTAATGAAAACATCGAGCTTGAATTGATTAAAGCGGAAATTCTTGCTCCTGAATTCGTCGTTAAAGAAAGAAGCGGTTCTTCAAAAACCATTGTAAACGTTAAGAACGGAGTTCATTATAGAGGAATTATTAAAAACGATAATAACTCTGTTGTTTCATTAAGTTTATTTGAAAATATGGTTATGGGAATAATTTCCAATGATGAAGGTAATTTTGTTTTAGGAATTGAGAAAACTACAAATCCAAATTCAAATAATTATGTGCTATATAATGACAGAGATATGTTAATTACAAGTAATTTCAAATGCGGACTTGAAGGCAGGGAAGAAGAATTTACTATTTATAAAGATAATATAACCGAACAAATTACAGATAATCCTGCAGGCAGCACAGCTCCTGTTAAGGTTTATTTTGAGTGCGATAACAGGATGTATCTCGATAACGGCTCTAACATGCAGAACGTTGCTAACTTTGTGACAGGCATGTTTAACTCCGTTGCGACTATTTATGCAAATGAAAATTTAGTTGTTCAGATTTCCGAAATTGATGCATGGACATCAATTGATCCATACGCAAGTATGAGTCAATCTGATGATATACTCGTAGCTTTTGGACAAAATACTCAGAATAATTTTATGGGAAGCTTAGCGCATTTATTATCAACAAGAAATGCGGGACTTGGAGGTATTGCATGGATTAACATTTTATGCGTTCCTTACCAGTCGAACGGAAGTTACGGAAGATATGCATTCAGCAATATTGACAATAATTATTCAAACTTTCCTACTTATTCATGGACAGTCGGTGTAGTAGCTCATGAAATGGGTCATAATTATGGTTCATATCATACGCATGCCTGCCATTGGCCGACAACTCCATTTACTACAACGGGAGCAATAGATTCCTGTTATAATGCAGAAGGCTTTTGTTTCAGCAATCTTCGTCCAACACGTGGAACGATTATGAGTTATTGTCATTTATGGTCAACTGCACAAGGCGGAGGAATTGATTTTAACAAAGGCTTTGGTCCGCTTCCGGGAGATACAATCAGAAGATGGTATAATTCGGCACCATGTCTGACAACAGTTCTTAATTCATCTGAAGCGCCGTCAACATTTGCATTAACTCAAAATACACCGAATCCATTTAATCCGACAACTAATTTCAAATTCTCGTTGCCTGTTAACTCGGTTGTTACGCTGAAAATTTATGATATGGTTGGACGTGAAATTGTAAGCTTGATTAACAATCAAACTTTCGGACCGGGAACATACGGATACCAGTTTAACTCTGCAGGGTTTAATCTTTCGAGCGGGGTATATTTTTACCGGCTGATTGCTCAAAAATCAGATGATAATAGTGTTGTATTCAGTGACATAAAAAAAATGGTTCTGTTAAAATAAAAATATTAACATGAAGAAAACATTTCTTGGTTTTATATGTTTATTATCAGCAATAATTTTAGTTTCATGCAGCGGATCGCAAACAATGGAATCACGAATTTCAACCGGTGATTATATTTTTACTATGTATGACGGTAATGAAAAGATTATTATGAGCGGAACAATGACAGTCAGTAACATAGTTAATATGGAAATTTCTGGAACATATAATATTACAAATTTGGTTGACAAAAATTTTGAAGCATTGGGTGTAATGGAAGGCAAATTCAAAGGCACAATGGAAAAAAATACGAGCGCTGTTTTCATAAACACAAACCCGATGATTGCGGATGCGAACGTATTTTTTAATCTGAGATATAATTATGTCGAAGCAAAGTTTGTGGGAGAATGGAGATATTCGGTGTTCAGAAGAGATGCAGAGCCGCTAAAAGGCAGAGTTACATTAGTAAGACAAAGCTAAAGATTTAGATAAATATATAACATAAGTTCTTTATAAGTCCGGGGATGAAGAAGGGGAGTTTAAACTCCCCTTAAGATTTTTTATTTTAAATAAAATTAAAAAAATGAAAAAACTACTTCATCTCTTTTTCTTTCTCACCTTTCTTTTATTTATATCCACGTCAATTTTATACTCTTATCCGAGATTCTCAGCTTACACGGGTGATAAATGCGTAGACTGTCACGTAAATCCTACCGGGGGAGTTATGCGTAATAACTACGGCACAAAATACGGGAAGGAAGAACTGAATATGGAACTATTCAGAAAAATTTCAGAGAAAATGGAATTTTCTCCGAAAATTACTGAAGACATTTCAATCGGCGGTGATATACGCATTGCACAGGTTGATAATCAGATTCCTTCACAGGCAAATCTCAACACATTTTTATTAATGCAGGGAGATTTTTATACAAATGTTAATATCAATGAATATCTTGCAGCATACATCGGTATTGGCATCGATATCCCGCGCATCGATACAAAATCGGAAATCTTCGGGCTTGTAAAAAAACTTCCGTGGAATTCATATTTTAAAGCAGGTAGATTTACTCCGAACTATGGGATAAAGCTTGTTGAACACCGTGTGTATCAGCGGCTTGTTCTGCTTAATACTCCGTATGCGGCAGATGCGGGACTTGAAGCAGGGATTTCTCCCGGTGATTTTAATCTTAATGTCGGAATATTCAACGGACTTAACACTGAATTTTTTGATCGTGACCCCAAAAAAATGTTTGTGGCTTATACGGATTACACATTTAGGTTTGATGAAGCTGATATTTATTTCAATTTAGGAGCATCGTTTTTTAATAATCCTTTTGTTTCGCGAGACCCGGTGACGAATCAGCACATAGATGATAACCGGCGCGCGTGGGGAGGATTTTTCAAACTGGGCATCAAACAACGAGTGGCACTTCTTGGCGAGTTTGACCGTCTTGAAAACAGAGTGCTTGGCGTTACAACCGAAAGCGATTTTTATTATGGAGAGCTTAATGCAAGAATTGTAAAAGGAATCGAGCTGCGCGGACAATATGAAAGATTCAATCGTGATATAAACCTGCCGAATGTAACAGTTCAAAGAATCAGCGGTGGAGTTGCCATATTTCCGTTTTATGGCTTAGAGATGGAGGGCATGGTGCGTTTTGTAGATGATGAAACTCTGCTTCCCGACCAGAAAGCAAACGAGTTTCAATGGAATTTTCATTTTTATTATTAACACCTTTCTTGTCATTCTGAGGAGCATAGCGACGAAGAATCTCAATTCTTGAAAATAAGGGGATTCTTCGCTTCGCTCAGAATGACACAATCTAATATCACTTATACCTTATCTTAAAAATCAAAATGACGGAGATAAAAAGAAGTGAAATGGTATTGGCGGCGATAACAGGAATGTCGTTGTCGCCTATGCCGTAAATCAACCAGCTTACAATTCCGAATTCCAGGAGTATTAATGTAAATAAGGACAAGTCTTTTGTGTGGCGTGTCCTTATTGTTTTTATTGACTGGGGCAGATATGCAAAAGTCGTGCATGCGGCAGCAAACAAGCCGATGATAGTAATAATGTTTATCTCCAAAATGTTAAGATGTTAAAAGTTAAATTTTATTTTGTCGGAAATGTAAGAATATAAATTATCTTTGTTAATTCTTTCCTGCTGCATTGAGTCGCGCTCGCGAACTGTAACGGTTCCGTCTTCGATTGTCTGTGAGTCAACTGTTATACAATAAGGCGTTCCGCATTCATCCTGTCTTCTATATCTTCTTCCAACTGCTCCTGACTCATCATAAAAAACTTTAAAAGATTTTTTCAGTTCACTTGTTATTGCGTTTGCAATTTCAGGCATTCCGTCACGGTTAACGAGAGGAAAGACAGCCGCTTTAATCGGTGCAAGCGCAGGATGAAAACGTAATACAGTTCTTGTTTCGGATGATGAACTTCCGTCCGAGTTTTCTTTCTTAACTTCTTCTTCATTATATCCGTTGCATAAAAATGCAAAAAAGCTTCGGGATGCACCTGCGGATGTTTCGATTACATATGGAATGAATCTTTCTTTTGTCTGGTCGTCGAAATATTCGATTTTCTTTCCTGAAAATTCAGAATGTCGTTTTAAGTCAAAATCGGTTCTGTTATGAATACCTTCAATTTCACCCCACCCGAATGGAAATTCAAATTCAATATCGAAAGCAGCTTTTGCATAGTGCGCGAGCTTTTCGTGTTCATGGAATTTCAGTTTTTCCTTTTTCATCCCATATTTTTCAAACCAGTTAACTCTTTGTTCTTTCCAGTATTCAAACCATTTATTATCTTCACCGGGTTTTACGAAAAACTGCATTTCCATCTGCTCGAACTCGCGCGTTCTGAAAAGAAAATTCTTTGTGTTGATTTCGTTTCTGAATGCCTTGCCGATTTGCGCAATACCGAACGGCAATTTCTGACGTGATGATTCACGGACATTATTGAAATTAACGTAAATCCCTTGCGCAGTTTCAGGACGCAAATAAACTGCATTAGAAGATTCCTCAAGCGGACCAATATATGTTTTGAACATGAGGTTGAAGCTCCGGGCTTCGGTAAAAGTCCCTTTGGCTCCGCAGCTTGGACAAGGTGTATCAGGATTTTCTTTTAAATACTTAATTGTAGCTTCATCAATTTTTGATTCAAATTCTTCTATCGTAGTTGCAGAATTCTTAACGAAAGTTTCATATATTGCTGTTTGAACTTTTTGAGATAAAGTTTCATAAAGATGGTCAACACGAAACCTCGACTTGCAGTTTTTACAGTCAATCATCGGGTCGGAAAAATTCTCGACGTGTCCCGATGCTTCCCAGACTTTGGGATGCATCAAAATCGATGCATCTATTCCTTCGACATCGCTTCGCAGAGTCATCTCACGCCACCAGGCTTCTTTAATGTTGCGTAAAAGCTCAACACCAAGCGGACCGTAGTCATAACATCCGTTGAGTCCTCCGTAAATTTCCGAAGATTGAAAAACAAATCCTCTGCGTTTTGAAAGTGAAACTATCTTTTCTGTTGTATCGTTTTTCTGTTGTTTCAAATCTTATTAATTGTTCTTATTTAAAATTTATAATCAAAATCTGTTTTTAAAACTTCACGCAATCCTTCTTCAAAAGAACGCGGCTTGTAGTCAGGCATTATCGAAAGCAATTTTGAAATATCCGTGCGCTTCTCATACATACCGTCAGGCTTTGAAGTATCCCATTCAATATCGCCTTTGTAATCAAAAACTTTTTTCCCGATTTCGACATACTCTTTTATTGAGTTGTCAAAACCGGTTCCGATATTCACAATGTCTTCACCATCGTAATTCTGCATAAGATAAATGCATGCGTCGGCGCAGTCATCTGCATAAAGCGCTTCTCTGCGCGGTTTTCCGGTTCCCCAAAATACGAGCGGTGTTCCGTCTTTCTTGTTATTTATAAACTTAATTATCATTGCGGCAATAAAGTGGCTGTTCTGCAAGTCATAATTATCACCAAGTCCGTATAAATTTGTCGGCATTGCAGAAATAAAATTCATTCCGTATTGTTTCCTGTAAAGCTGTCCCGCAACAACTCCCATTCCTTTTGCAACCGCGTAACCTTTGTTTGTCTCTTCAAGCGGTCCCATCATAAAACGATTTTCGTTTATGGGCTGAGGATTTTCTTTCGGGTAAATGCAGGTCGAACCCGTATATAAAATTTTTGTTTTCGGAGAATAAATTTTTATAGATTCAAGAACGTTTAAAATCATTACAGCATTTTCATATAAAAAATCTGCCTGATAAGTATTGTTGGCAAGAATGCCTCCAACCTTGCCCGCAACCATAAAAGCAAATTCAGGTTTTTCATTTTTGAAGTAATTATCAACTTCTTCCTTGCTCAAAAAATTTACACCTTTGCTTCTTGAAACTTTCTGAACGTTTGTGAAATTTTTATTTTCAAGCTGACGTGCAATCGCACCACCAAGCATTCCTGTTGCGCCTAACACACTTATTTTGCTATTTTTATTCATATAAATTAAGAATTAATTCTGAACTACCATCACCCTAAGCTCTGTCATTTCTTCCATTGCATATTTCACACCCTCGCGTGAGTTGCCTGAGAGCTTCACGCCGCCATAAGGCATTGAATCCATGCGATAAGTCGGAACGTCATTAATCACAACTCCGCCAACATCAATATTATTATAAGCGTAAAAAGCATTATTCATGTTATTTGTAAAAACTCCTGCTTGTAAGCCATATTCCGAATCATCCACCATGCGGACTGCCTGCTTAAAATCATCAAACTTATTCAAAGTTACAAACGGAGCAAACGCTTCCTTTGTATTTACTTTGCTTTTTATGTCCACGTTTGTCATCACAGTTGGTTCAAGAATTGCTCCTTTTCGCTCGCCCCCAATTAAAACTTTCCCATTTTCTTCTTCTGCTTCGTGAATCCATTCCTCGATTCGCTCGGCTTCTTTCTCGGTAATCATCGGACCGACAATTGTATCTTCTTCAAAAGGGTTACCGTATTTTATATTCTTAGCTTCATTCAGGAATGCTTCTGAAAACTTATCATAAATATTTTTATGAACAAAAATTCTCTGGACTGATATACAGCTTTGTCCTGCCTGTGCAAATCCGCCTATTGAAATTTTCTTTACAGCAGTTTCAATATCAGCATCTTCATTTACAATGACTCCCGCGTTACCGCCAAGCTCGAGAGACACTTTTTGGTAAACAACTTTTTTTCTTATGTTCCAACCGACATCCGAACTTCCTGTGAAGCTGATCATCTTCACTCGCTTATCAGCAAGAAATTTATCGATTTCACTGCCTGATGAAGTAACAACATTCACCGGACAAAAATCCAGTCCGACTTCTTTTGATGCTTCGTGAATTAATTCACCGACTTTTATTCCGCAGGTTAAGCTTACAGATGCAGGTTTTAGTAAAACAACATTGCCCGATGCAAGTGCAGGTGATAATTTATGCGCAACGAGATTGATAGGGAAGTTCCACGGAGTAATTGCAAGTATAACTCCGAGCGGAAATCTCCGAACTAATCCGATTTTATTTTCCGAACCTTTTAATAAATCAAGATTTAAAATTTCACCTTCGGTTTGCATGCACAATTCGCTGCCAAGACGGAAAGTCAGAATTGCTCTTTCAACTTCGATTTTAGAAAACTTAATCGGCTTACCTGTTTCAAGAGTAATCAAATACGCAAGTTCATCTTTTCTTTGCTTAATTTTATCGGATACTTTTTGAAGTAGTTCCGATTTTATATATGTAGGAACGTTTTTATATTTTTTCTGAACTTCGGTCAGATAATCAAGCGCTGTATCTACATCTTTTTCAGGGGATTTAAATACTTTCTTGGCTACCTCATTTGTATATGGATTCACAATGTCGATGACCTTGTCAGACGAAACAAATACATTTTTAATTAAATATTTTTCTATGTCCATATATATCGTAAAAACAAAGATACCGAATATGGAATTTAATTTTGAGGGGAGAATTTGGTGCAAAAACACAAACGGGGCTTGAAGCCCCGTTTGGAAAACGTCATATTACAAATTTTAATTTATTTTATCAGTAGCATTTTCTTTGTTTCAACAAAATCACCTGCGAGAATCTTATAGAAATATGTTCCGCTTGCGAGTGACTTTGCGTTAAATAATAATTCATAAGAACCTGCTCTCTGGAATTCATTTGTTAATGTTTGAATTTCTCTTCCAAGAATATCAAATAATAAAATCTTTACATTAACATCTTTTGCGAGACTGTACCTAATTGTCGTTGATGGGTTAAACGGGTTAGGATAATTCTGTGAAAGCGAGAATTTATCCGCAACGCCTGTGTAATTATTTTCAACACCAACAAGAGTTTGGTTATTAAATTGAATTCCCCAGCCGGCTAATCTACCATCATTAGCTCCGGGATTTATATCTGTAACTGTCAGTTTCCACCATCCGGAAGTATTCTGTCCGTTAAAAGCAGAAAGAGGATTTGATGGTTTTACTTTTGGACTAAACGGAGCTCTTGTAGTAGCGGTAATGGAACTGTCTGCCTGGTCGTCAAATATTGTAATCATGTTCATTCCTGCATCAATGGCGCTTCCGGGATAAAGAACAACGGTTGTGTTGCCGGAAGGATTTTTTAAGCTGACTGAAACATCATTTCCAAATGCATGTTCGACTCCAACAAAAACATTTATGTCGGAAATTACCGAGCTATTAGGGAAAAAAACAGAATCCGTTGCCGAAGTAGGAGCTGCACCAAAAGATAAGTCAGCATAACGCATACTGAACCCATCAGCAAAATTTGCAGCATCAAATCTGTTCAACGGAGTTGGAGGTTCAACAGGATTATTTACGTTAGTAAATCTTTTTCCTGCTCCGACAAATACGGCACTGCCTGTAATTGTGTCTGCGTAACTTTGAAGTGTTCCGTCAAAATTAAATGCAAGATTTGAGCCCGCGGGATTCGGTTCATTATTGCTGTCAATAGATACAAACATTCCTTTTGCAATCTGCAAAGGAGTTTTTACATAATTTGCAATCCTAACTTCATCAATCAGTCCGTTAAACTCAACCAAATTAGTTCCTCCGGCGATAGTAACAGAATCAGAATTAGTCGGAATTGTAAATGCCTGAGTTCCGGTCAGGGTTTGTATTCCGTTCATATAATAAGCGAAGGTACTTGTTCCGCCGTCATATGTAAAAGCAAGGTGTGTCCATTTGTTGTTTGGAATAATTCCTCCGAAGTTGCCTGAACCAGCCGCTGTACCATTTATGAACACTCTAAAACTGTTGCCGATACTTTTTACCATCCTGTAAGGATAATTTGTCGAACCCTTTGCAAATATGACTTGAGTAGATGCATTGTTATGATATACCCAGGCTTCAAGTGTCATCGCAGTTGTTGGTGAAGTTGCTGAAGAATTAGGTATAGCAATATAACTTCCGTCAGTGGCATCACCGATTATTGCAGTATTAAATGCCATCGGGCTTCCGGGATTGCTTCCAATATCTGCAAATGTACAGCCACCTCTGAGATGAGCAGTATAACCGTTTATGGGTTCAATGCCGCTTCCTCCGGTGACAGTATTTGCCCGGTACACTACAACCAAACCGGGATAAAGACCGCCTGTTACACCAAGAGGTATGCGCATTGTCTGCACAATTTCAGATTGGGTTCTTACAACATTCCAGATTCTGATTTCATCCATAAGTCCGGCATATACGGCGTTAAAACCTGCACCGATTCTTAATGAATCCGTATCGGCAGCCGGAGTAGCATTTGCAACTGTTACGGTTGCACTTTGGACACCGTTTAAATAGATAACAAATGTTCCTGTACTTGCATCATAAGTAGCTGCCACGTGATTCCAGACGTTATTCTTAATGCTGTCGGGTGCCGTTAAACGAGTTGTTTGATTTGTTCTGACGGCTGGTCTTCCGCCTGTTGCAGCATAAATTCCATATCCTGTCTGACCTGAACCTAATCTTTTCTGAAAAAGTATCTGGTTCGCAGGAGATGAAATGTTGGTGGGTCTCACCCAGCACTCAAGAGTGAAGCTTCCGGTGATACTTAGGTTTGCTCCGGGATCTGCAGCTACATAATTTCCTGCTCCGCCGGGAAGACTGAATGCTCTGTTGTAATAATATTGCGCTTCGGAAAGGTTTACAAAAATAAAAACAGATAAAATACCAAGTAAGGTAACAGCTAATTTCATATAGCCCCCTGTAGTTTATTTTATGTGAGACACTATTGTAATAATATTAAATTAAATTAACAACACCTTAATCCGTTAATTTTCTATTTATTGTATCGTTAAGATTACATAGTTTATCGATAAATCAAAAAACATTTCAATGAAAAAACAACTTGTTTCATTCGCATTAGTTATATTTATATCTTGGGGCTGCGGAAAATCAAGCGACAGCCAAAACACAGGCAGCAACACTACGAATAACTCAACTAACCAAACGAGCCAGCAGTATAATACCCAGCAAAATACACAAACACCTCCTTCTTCAACAGACGGCAAGGCAACGGAAGAAAAAACCGCAACGCAAAATACTCAACAGCAGACAAACACAAGTTCAGGCAGAGACCAAAGCGGAGCAATAATCGTAAAATTTCCGGTTGGTTCAACTCAGGTAACACTGAACGGAACAATAAAAGGTTTCGGCGAACAGATTGCATATGTGTTTGAAGTTTCAAAAGGCCAAAAGCTTACTGCTTCAGTAGTTCCTGTTCCTTCAAACGGCAACATAAGAATTGGGCAAATCATAAGCCCATCAGGAAATTCAGACGGTCCGTTTGGAAATCAGATGACATATGACCTAAACGAAGCCGGTAACTGGAAACTTATCTTAAGTGAGAACCAAATGGCAGGCGACCCGTGGGAAGGGCAGTATAATTTAACGATTGGAATAAAATAATTTCATACATAAACATCATTAATAATAAAGATGCAGGTATAAAGTATGAGCAGCAGCAAAAAGAAGTTATCATCAGAGCAAAGTAAACAGTTACTCAGAACATTGAAAACCCGTTTTGAGGAAAACATGAAGCGTCATAAAGGTGTTGAGTGGAATAAAGTACAAACTAAACTGGAAGCCAAGACTGAAAAGCTTTGGTCGCTCAACGAAATGGAAAATACAGGAGGTGAACCGGATGTTGTCGGCTATGATAAAAAGAAAGATGAATATATTTTTTACGATTGTTCGGCGGAAAGTCCTAAAGGTCGCAGAAGTATTTGCTATGACCGTGAGGCGCTTGACTCAAGAAAAGAATTCAAACCGGAAAATAACGCAATTGATATGGCAGGTTCTATGGGTATTGAGATTTTAACGGAAGAACAATACAGAGAACTGCAGGAACTTGGAAATTTCGATACGAAGACGTCGAGCTGGCTGAAAACACCTTCCGATATCAGAAAGCTTGGAGGCGCAATCTTTGGTGACCGGCGATATGACACAGTTTTTGTGTATCATAATGGTGCCTCTTCTTATTATGCAGCCAGAGGATTTCGTGGTTCACTGAAGGTTTAATCTGAACAATAAATATTGAAATATAACAAAAAAGCCGCTTTTTAAGCGGCTTTTTTTATCTGTGACCCCAACGGGACTCGAACCCGTGTTTTCACTGTGAAAGAGTGACGACCTAACCACTAGTCGATGGGGCCAAATTTTCTTGGCGAATATACAAAATACCGAAAATAAGGAAGTTTTTCAATGGAATAAAACCGAATAAATTAAAAGGTATTGTCTTAATTTGGGTTAAATTACATATGTGTCATTCTGAGCAAAGCGAAGAATCTCGTTTTTTAATGAAAAGGAGAGATCCTTCACTTCGTTCAGGATGACACTTGGCAAATTAAGACACTACCAATTAAAAAATAATCCAGATTTATTCTTTTATGCCATTTATTGCTCGAAACATAGACCTCTACCCCACGTAAAAAATTACAGCCCTTACAAAACTTAATCGAAAATCTATGAAAATTTTATCCACCCTTTTTCTTTTTATTTTAGTTCTAATATCAAATGTATCTGCTCAAACCGGTTGGGTTCAGCAAACAAGCGGAACAACACAAGTATTGCTGGGAGTTTCGTTTGCAGATGCAAATACAGGTTATGCTTGTGGATTAAGCGGAATGATTTTAAAAACTACAAACGCAGGAACAAACTGGGTTTCGCTTCCGGCTGTTACCGGAAATTTTTTACGTTCCATTCATTTCGTAAATCCCGCGAATTTTGGTTATGCAGCGGGTGAAAATGGAATTGTTTTGAAAACAACAACAGGAGGCATGAACTGGACACCGACAGGAAATGCCGGCTCACATACAATTGTTCATATTGATTTTAAAGACGCAAACACGGGGATTGTGGTTGGATTGGAAGGGACAATAATGACAACAACAAACGGAGGTACAAACTGGATTTCCAGAAAAAGCGGTGTAAACGTAGAGCTTACGGGAGTTTATATGGTAACTCCGGATAATATATATGCCGTAGGGTTCAATGGGACAATAATTCGGACGACAAACGGCGGAGCAAACTGGACAATGCAAAGTTCAGGTTTAACCTCAGAATTACGTGCAGTATATTTTGTAAATGATAATACAGGATTTGTTGTTGGATATAACGGCAGAATTTTGAAAACTACAAATGCAGGAGAGAACTGGTTTTCTCTTACACCAGGTGTTACCAATAATTTGTTTTCAATATATTGCGTTGATGAAAATATAGTTTATGCATCAGGCACGGGAATAATTTTAAAAACAACAAATGGCGGAGCAAATTGGCAAAATCAAAATGTAACTGTTACATCAGATTTATATAGTATTGCTTTTTCAAGCGCTACTCTTGGACTTGCAGTCGGACAGCAGGGAGTGATATTGAAAACCACAACAGGAGGTGTTGGCATAAATCAAATTTCAAATCAGGTTCCTGAAAGATTTATTTTGCATCAAAATTATCCAAACCCGTTTAATCCCGTTACAAAAATAAAATTTGAAATACCTTCGGGTTCAAAAAATATAAAGCTGGCAGTTTTTGATATAAATGGCAGGGAAGTTTCACAACTTTTCAGCGGGATTTTAAATGCAGGTATCTATGAAACGAAATGGGGTGGAATCAATGCCTCGAGCGGGGTCTATTTTTATTCTTTGTATATAAACGAAAGTTTAATGGATACTAAAAAAATGCTTTTTATAAAATAATTTGAGAAAAAACGATGAATTTTTCATCTTTTATGGCTTTAAAAAATAGAAAAAATTAGGCATATTATTTATTATGGTTACATTATTTATAGTATTATTAGTATTGGTTTGCATCTTATTGATGGCAGTTGTATTACTGCAGGCATCAAAAGGCGGCGGAATTTCATCGACATTCGGCGGTTCAAACGTAACTGCGGTTTTCGGTGCGAGAAGAACATCTGACTTTTTATCAAAGGCAACGATTGTTCTTGCTTCAGTTTTTCTTGTAGCGTCATTGTTGTTAAACATATATATCAGCAAAAGCGACGGACTTGAAGAAAGCGTAATCCAAAGAAATGCAGGAACGCAGACTTTGCCTCCTCCTAATGTTCCGATGGAAACTCCGGGTCAACAACCACCCGGCGGACAACAGCCTCCAGGACAACAGGACCAGCAAAATCAACAAACCACTCCGCAACCGTAAGGTGTAGCTTAACGGTTGAAGTGCACTAAAAAGTTTAAGGACAGACGATAATTCTATTTACATTTGAATAAGAGTCTGTCCTTATTATTTTAAGCAAGATGTTTACTTTTATTATGTTTAAAGTATGATGCTTAAAATTTTCATCTTATCGATATCGCTCTTCATTGCTTTTCTTTCATCTGCACCTGAAATTTTTCCGCAGGAAAATTTTTTTGAATTAAAGCCCCGCAAAGAATTCAACTCCAAACTGAATACTAAACAACATCTGTTATATAATTCTCAGACTCAGGATAGTTTTGCAGATACCAATGACGTCAAACAGACAACATTTGTGATGAAAAAATCTCCTTTAACCGCAACACTGCTATCGGCGGCGATTCCGGGGGCAGGTCAGTTTTATAATGAATCATACTGGAAAATTCCTGTTATTGCCGGAGTCGGCGGATATCTGGTATATGAAATAATTCAAAGCAATAAAGACTATAGAAATTATGCAGACCAGTATTCAGCATCCATAACGACACAAAATCCTTCGGGAGATGCGCGGCTGCTGAGCTTAAGAGAATTTTATCGTGATGAAAGAGACAGGTTTTTTATTTATACTGCATTGCTTTACCTGGTGCAGATTGCGGATGCTTATGTAGATGCAGAGCTATATGATTTTGATGTGTCTGATAAAATGAAATTTACACTCGGAGGGAACAATATTTTAGGAATGAAAATTAATTTTTAAGCAGGACAGGCATCCTGCCTTTCCGGACAGACAAGAATGTCTGTCCTACTAACAAATAATTGCAATAAAAAAGCAGTGCTGAAAATCACACACTGCTTTTTTATTGTTTTGAGGTACTGCCAAAATCTATGGAACCGCATCAACATTCGGTTTTTGATAACCGAATATATCTTCAAGAGTCAAGAACTCAACCTTTCCGTATTTAGATAAAGTATTTACATCAAGTTTGTTCCTATCCCCCAGAACCATAATTGTATATTTGCTATCTTTGATATTCTCGGCATGAAACTTTTGAATGTCTTCGAAGGTCATTGACGGAATTTGTTCATAAATATCCTTTCTTATGTCATAATCATTTCCAAGTTTCTGGGCTGCAAGATAATTATTCAGAACATTCGCCTTAGTAATTCTCTCTGATTCAATCTGCTGAATGATGCTGTTCTTTGCAGTGTTAAAAGTTATATCGGACTTCGGCATATTATTAAGCAATTCGAACATCGCATTCATTGCTTCGGGAAGTTTGTCTGCCTGCGAACCGATGTATGCATAAATAAATCCGTGTTTTTCTTTTGCATCAGGAAAACGCTGTGTTGCAAAAACAGAATAAGCAAGTGCTTTTGACTCACGAAGTTCCTGGAATGTTATTGATGACATGCTTCCTCCGAAGTATTCATTGAATAAAGTCTGAAGAGGCACTTTGTTTCTGTCATAGGTATCTTTTTGTGAAATCATCATTATCTCCGCCTGAACCATATCATAATTAACTACATAAATCTTGTCATTAAGATTTTCCATCTCGCTGAATTTTTTTGCATCAGGAACAGGATTTAAAACTGCCGGAATTTCATGATATTGGTCTAAATCGGCTTTTAATTCATTTTCGCTTAAAGGTCCGTAATATAAAACTTTATGCTGATATGAATCGAGAGACTTAATTAAGTTTACAAGTTCAACTGCGTTCAAATTTTCAACATCTGTGTTAGAAAGCACATTTGTCAAAGGGGACTGCTTTCCATAAACACCGTAAGAGCTCATTGCACTTAAGATAGACTGCTTGGAAAGCATTGCATCAGCCCGAACTTTTAAAATATCTTTTTTCAGATTAATCAATGCTTCTTCATTCGGCACAGGGTCATTCAAAAGACTTTCGAACAATTGCAACGAAGGCACAAAGTTATCGTTTAAGCCGTTTAAGCTGATAAAAACTCTGTCATAAGTTGTGTTTACGGAGAACGAACATCCGAGCTTATAAAACTCCTGCTGAAGCTGTTCAGGCGTATATTGCGAAGTTCCGAGATAGGGAAGGTATGCAATTGCAGGTGCAAGCATTTTGTTGTTGTTGGTTCCCATATCGAATACATAAGACATACTGAACAAGGCATTTTCATCGTTGTTTGTATAGTAAACGGGAACATCGCTTTTAATCTTAAATTCTTTTATGTCCTGTTTGTAATCAACAAACACCGGGCTAAGCTTATCAGCCGGAGTGTTGACAATCATTTTCACAAAATCGGATTCCGCTTCACGGTTAACTTCAACAGGTGTAATTTCAGGTTTAATAACTTTCTGAGTATTTTTATCTTCACCGGTTTTTTTATAAACTACAACATAGTTGTCTTTGAAATTTTCATTGGCAAATCTCATCACATCTTCTTTAGTTATGCCTTTTAATCTTTCAAGATGGGTTACATAATCCTGCCATGGAATTCTCTCAATGAACGCAGTCATGAATGCGCCTGCTCTGAAACGGTTTGATTCGTTATTACGAATCTGGTCAAGTTTCATATTGTTATTGACAGCTTCAATCAGCCAATCGGGAAATCTTCCCTGTTTTACAGAATCAAGCTGAGCTAGTAAAAGATTTTTTACTTCTTCAAGAGACTGACCTTCACGTGGTCTTCCGTATAAAGTAAATATGGAATAATCTGTTATGATTCTCGGGTTTGAGCTTGCCTCAAGAACTCTTTGCTTTTGGTTTAAATTCAAATCAATTAATCCTGCTTTGCTGTTGCTCAGAATCATATCCGTTACTGTTAACAAGTCCGCATCTCTTGTATTTTCACCGGGGAATCTATAACCAATGAGAACTCCTTCGGGGTTTGGTCCTGTAACCTCAAAAGTTTTTACTGAAGTGATTGGTTTTTCAACCGGGGGTATGTATTCAGGAACGTTGCCACGCGGCATTTTGCCGAATGTATTGTCAATCATTTCAATTACTCTGTCAGGATCAAAATCACCTGAAAGACATATTGCCATATTATTTGGCACGTAATAGGTTTTGAAGTAATCAATCGTTTTTTGAAGCGCAGGATTTTTTAAGTGTTCAATCGTTCCGATTGTTGTCTGTGTTCCGTATTGGTGTGTAGGAAACAATGCGAGATACAATGTCTCAAATGCTTTACTGAAATCATTATCAAGCGAACGGTTTTTTTCTTCATAAACAACTTCAAGTTCCGTATGAAACAATCTCATCTGAGGATTTCTGAATCTTTCAGCTTCGATTGTTAACCACTTCTCAATTTGATTTGACGGAATATCATTTACATAAACAGTCTGTTCATTTGAAGTAAATGCATTGGTGCCTGAAGCGCCGAGCGAACTTAACATTTTATCATATTCATTGGCAATTGCATACTTCGATGCAAGAGATGATATGCTGTCTATCTGATGATAAATTGCTTTTCGTTGAGATTCATCGGTTGTTTTTCCGTAAACGTTATATAGCTCAATAATCTGATCAAGATAAACTTTCTCTTTTTCATAATCGAGCGAACCATATTTATCGGTTCCTTTAAAAAGCATATGCTCAAGGTAGTGAGCAAGTCCGGTTGCATCGGCAGGGTCATTTTTACTTCCCGCACGGATTGCAATGTAAGTCTGGATTCTTGGCGCATCCTGATATACTGAAAGATAAACTTTTAGTCCGTTATCCAGGGTGTAAATTCTTGCTTTCAGCGGGTCGCCTTCAACAGTTTCATAGGTATATTTGCCGTTTGTTACTGTTTTGGTTTGTGAAAAAGCTGTTGAGGAAAGTATCAAAAACGCAATAAAAAGTCCAAAAATTAATTTAATTTTTCCCATGATTTTTTTGTGATAATATTGAATTTATTAAAAATCTGTATGTTATAATATAGATAAAATGGTAACTTTTTAATTTATTTAAACCATTATTCATATGTTCTTGTCAAAGAATTACGAACTCAATTAGGAGAGAAAAAAATGAAAATTCAAAATTATTTACAGCTCTGCCTCATCTTTACCTTTATTACTACGTTTATTTTCCTTTCAGGATGCAATAATGACCCTATAACCAGCAATATGAGTGATGACGAATATGTTCAAAGTCTTGCTGTTAACGGCGGATATAGTTCGGACAATGATGATGACGATAATTTAATGAGCAGTGAAGTGCTTGACTTCGATGCATCCGGTCCGGTTGAGGATGACGGCGGCTCACCGTTTGATTCTCTGGTTAAATGGGGACGCAGGGTTATTTCAGTTACCGTTACCACGAATTTCATCATCAATACCGATACTTTAAAAAAACTTGAAGTCATACGTGAAATATCCGGTAACTTTGTAATTGTCGGTTATCTTGGCGGCTCACTTGACTCAGTCTCAAAACCTTATACCCAGGTTCAGCGAAGGTTTCTCTCATTCAAGAGAGTCGGAAGAAGCGATAATGTCCGTTTGAACTGGAGATTGTATGAGTATTCTGCAATTGATGGTCAGACCACAGCGCCTCAACTGGGTAAATCAAACATTACAATCAGTAAGATTGAGTTTTTCAAGAACGATAATTTATTGTTCACGTTAAATGGTCCTGATTTTACGGAAAACGTTTTCCGAGCTAAGAGATTTTTCGGTCAGAACGGAATTTTAAACTTTGTGAGAAACGATGAACTAAAATGCCGCGTTACATTGAACAGTAATCAGTCGGATACTGATTACGTGGCATTCCACTGGTCGAGAAATACATTTGGTTATCACCGCGTTTCGTTTAATATGGTTTCACAGGTTCCAAACGGAGGAACGTTTGACAGGGTATATGAAAAGAATTTCAGAATCTACACAAGCCATATCCATGGGGTATTCAATGCTTATCTGAGCGCAAATACAAGAAGCTCACTGTGGAGTCCTGATGTGAATTTATTCTCATCAACTTATGCAGGGCTTTCATACAGAGTCAAACCATAGCATAAAAAAACTCCTGCTGTTTTTAATACAAACAGCAGGAGTTAACCACATATGGAAGGAAACAGACTTTATTTATATATCACTACCTGAATTTTCCTGAGGCTGTTCTTCTAATTCCTGACGTTGTTCTTCACGCTCTCTTCTTTGTTCTTCCCGCAATTCTTCCTGTTCTTTTCTTTGCTCTTCACGCATTTGTTCAAGCTCTCGTCTTATCTCTTCTTTTGCTTCATCAATTTCCTGCTGGGCATCATCGAGGTCTTTCATTAACTGCTCCTGGTCTATCTTCCATTCTTCCTGATTGTTCTTCAATTCTTCTTCAAGGTTTTTCATTTCCTGTTTAAATTCTTCACTGTCAAATTCATAATTATAATTATAGCCATCTTTAAGCATTTCAAAATGGCTTTTGAATGAATCAGGGAAACTAAAGTTAAAGTTCCAGTTTTTTGATTTGAATTGTTCCTTTTGCTTTTCAATCATTTCTTTTGACATATCAAGATTCTTTAATGCATCTTTCAGGTTTTCTTCGATTTCTTTATTCAATTCTTCGGTAAATACCTTCACATCAAAATTATCTCCCATATTTTTTTCGATTTTTATTCTGATTCTTTCATCAAGCCCCTCAAGATTTTTTTCCACATTTTGCCACACCTGTTCCTGGCATTTTTCAATCCACTCACCGAGCTTCTCACAGTCAAAATATCTCAAGCTGTCTTTTATTATATAAGTAGGCGGAGCAACAACACCTGAGACTTTGGAATAAATCTGTTCTTTCATGTCATCATTAACTCTTGGGATAAGATTGATTAATGAAATCATATCAGAGTTATTAGCCGTGTTTATTACATTATAAATTGCATTTGTGTTACCGGGTTCAAAGTCGTAAGTATATAGAGCGTTTCTGAATTCAGCAGAAGCATTGACGCTGAACGGCGTTCCCGGTCCGACAGATGCCTGAACGAGACAAATTTTTCCGGCAGGAACAACGGATTCTTTGCCTCTTGACTCAAGTAAAACCGAACCGTCCTTAACAAGAATCATTCCGTCGCCTTTGTTATCGACGCTGAAAGTGTATGCAGTTCCTTTCGGATTGTTATCCCATGCAATCGAGTTTTTTGTTTCTATAGAAAATTTTTCAGACTTCTGCGAAAAATTTGTATTGATGGTTCCGTATTCAAGAAGAACTTTGTGTTCACCTTTTTCGCTGTTTAAAATTTTAACTTTGGATTTTGGCTCAACCGTAATTTCTCCGAGCCCGGCAATCGTAATGATTGCCTTTGATGAATCGTCTGTTTCAATCCAGTCGCCGGCTTTCAAGCTGTCAAATGAAGCAATTGATTTTGCACCGTCGTTAATGACGGGAGCTCCTTTTACTTTTGTTACGTGCCAATAAGCAAATGCCGTTGCATCAGGATTATCGGTGTCCGCACGATAAATAAACGGAATTGAAATCAAACCGAGAAACACGACAACACATGCAGCAATAACATATTTTAAATAAGATTTCCCTTTTTTAGGCTCATCCTCCGGTTGAACAGCAGCAGTATCCTGTGCTGTATTTACAATTGTAAAAAAATTACCTGCGACCTGCTTAACTTCTATGTTGTCCTCAGTGATTTTTTCATTTATTCTGTTCCATACGGTATGCGGGGGTTTTACGTCAGATGGAATTTTTTTCATCTTTTCTTTAAACGTTAAAGTCTGTTCGTAAACAATGCTGCATTCAAGACAATCCTTCATATGCGCAGATAGCTCAAGACGATTATTATCTGAAATTTCTCCGTCTGCAAGTTCATCAATAAGTATTTTGTATTTTTCGCAATCTTTCATTTTGAAAGCTCCTCTCTTAAAATTTTTCTTGCCCTGTTTAAATGAGCTTTGGAAGTTCCTTCCTGTATGTTTATCATTTCTGCAATTTCGTTATGTTTGTATCCTTCAATTTCATGAAGAACAAAAACTGCTTTTGCCTGTTCGGGCAGTTTTGAAATGGCTTTTTCAATGTCAATGTTTGTATCAAAGTTAAAAACAGTTTTAATATTTAGTAACTCATTCATATCAGCCAGAACAAATTTTTCGTCTCTTTTATTTTTCGACCTGTTGTGCATAAGAAATTCATTATACGCTATGCCGAACAGCCACGTCGAAAATTTACTCTCGAACCTGAATGATTCAAGCTTATTCCATGCTTTAATAAAAGTTTCCTGAACAATTTCTTCAGCGGATTCAGTATTCATTGTCAATCTTAGAGAAAAAGCATAAATCTTGCCTGAATATTTATCAAAAAGTTTCTTGAAGGCGGATTGGTCTTTTTGAGATGCCTGAATTATTACATCGTATTCGCCGGAGTCCTTTATTATCAAATTTGTATTAATGGGTTTAAAACGAATTGCTTCTGCCGGCATTCCCTAAATTTGTGGTTACATATAGTGAGATGCCCCGAAACCGGAAATGGTTTAGATAAGGTTACGAAATATTTTTAAATTTGTTAAGAAAAATATGATAAAACTCGTGAATTCTGCTTTAAATCACCTTGAAAATTAATTTGAAAGCTGAATTGACACTGCAAATTACATTTTTTATCATTTTAAATACGACTATATTAGTCTTGTTTTAAAATGATTAGATTATCCAAAAAGGTCGAATATTCTTTAATAGCGTTAAGATATTTTGCAACTTCGAATGAAAATGTCGTGACTGCAAAGGAAATTTCCAACAAGTACAAAATTCCACATGAGCTTCTTGCTAAAATACTTCAAAAGCTTACAAAAGAAAAGATTTTAATTTCAAACCAGGGAATTAATGGTGGTTATAAGTTAAACAAACTGCCATCAGATATTTCTCTTGAAAGCTTAATAAAAATTTTTGACGGCGAGAAAGGGCTTGTGGAATGCATGCAAGGAAAAGGACCTGAAGATTGCTGTTTGTTTGATGACTGCACAATCAAAGACCCGGTGGTGAAAATCTCTAAAGAATTGGAACAATTTTTTTCCTCGAAAAAGATAAGTGATTTTATGTAAGTTTGTATTGGGATTCCCTCCTTCGCGGGAATGACTTCAAAAAAAGAAAGTGGCAATTAAGTTTCCGATATATTTAGATTATAATTCAACAACACCGGTAGACCCGGAGGTGCTTGAAGAAATGCTTCCTTACTTCAATGAGAAGTTCGGGAATCCTTCAAGCAAAACTCACAGATTCGGATGGGAAGCATCATATGCGGTTGAAGTCGGTCGTGACAGAATTGCTAAGCTCATCAACGCGCAGCCAAAGGAAATTATCTTTACGAGCGGTTCGACAGAATCAATCAATCTTGCGATTAAAGGTATTGCTGATAGCTATGGTAAAAAAGGAAATCACATAATTACTACTCCAATCGAACACAATGCCGTTATCGATACTTGCGGGTGTCTGGAAAATATGGGATTTAAAGTTGACATAGTAAACGTTGATGAATATGGTGTGATTGATATGAACCATCTTAACGATTTAATTACCGATAAAACTATTTTGGTAAGTATTTTGTTTGCTAATAATGAGATAGGAACAATTCAACCGATTAAAGAGATTTCGAAACTCGTTCACTCAAAAAATGATGTGTTCTTTCACGTAGATGCTTCGCAGGCAGCAGGAAAAATTCCTGTAGATGTTCAGGATATGGACATTGACATAATGTCTATGACTTCGCATAAAATATATGGTCCCAAAGGTGTCGGAGGTTTATTTGTAAAAGATAAAAATCCAAAAATCAGAATAAGCGAACAAATAAGCGGTGGCGGTCACGAATCCGGAATGCGAAGCGGAACGCTGAACGTTCCCGGAATAGTCGGTTTTGGGAAAGCATGCGAGGTTTGCATGAATGTTATGGAAGAAGAAAACGCACGGCTGATAAAAATGCGTGAGCATTTAACAAAAGAGCTGACAGAAGGACTTGAGCTGTGTTATCTGAACGGTCATCCTGTTCACAGATTACCGGGAAATGCAAATTTATGTTTTGAAGCAGTTGAAGCATCGCATTTGTTCGGAACAATAGATGAAATTGCTTTCTCATCGGGGAGCGCTTGTTCTTCATCAAAAATGAAAGCATCTCATGTCTTAAAAGCGCTCGGCAGAACAGACGACCAGGCAAAATCTTCAATCAGATTCGGAATCGGAAGATGGAACACTGAAGAAGAAATTGATTATACAATAAATAGAGTCAAAGAAGTTGTAAATTCTATAAGAGAAAAATCTCCTGTGTGGGAGATGATGAGTAAATAAAAAGTTTAATAATTTAAGGAGTAAAATTTAATTAATGGAAACACAAACAAAAGAATTCATTCCCGGAGTAAGCGACGAAATTAACGTTACCGAAAAAGCGGTGAGTGAAATAAAAAAAATAATGCAGGAAAATAATGTTCCTGAAGGTTACGGCTTGCGAGTCGGCATAAAAGGCGGCGGATGCTCGGGTATGACATACACGCTCGGCTTTGATGCTGAAACAAGGACAGGTGATAATATACTGGAATTCGACGGAGTTAAAATTTATATTGATATGAAAAGCAATTTGTATCTAAACGGAACAGAGATTGATTATACTGATGGATTGAACGGTAAGGGATTTGTATTTAATAACCCTAACGCAAAGAAAACTTGCGGATGTGGAAGTTCGTTTGGAGTATAAATAGTTTTACTTTATAGCCACAGAGTTCACAGAGAACAAACTCTGTGTCCTCTGCGGAAAAAAATTTTGCTCAGACTATATTTTTTAATATTCAACATGTATTGAGAGCTTATGAAAGATAAATTCACACGCCGAAGTTTTATAAAAGCATCAACAATAAGTATTGCAGGCTTTACCGTATTTTCCGGTTCACTGTGTAAAAATGATTCAACCACAACTACAACTACTACTAATACAACAACAAACATAGGAGAAAACAAAATGGCTTATGAATGGGTTTTAAACAAAAGACCATACTCGGATGACGAAGCAAAAACATTGCTCGCAAATGTTATGGATGCTGAAACATCCGACTGGCATTATAACACTCACCAGAAAGGTTATGTAACCGCACTCAATACAATTGAAGGTGCATTACAGAATGCTGACAAATCGAAAGCAAACGGAAACTATAGCGATTATGGCGAATTGAAAAGAAGATTCACATGGAACCATGCAGGGGCATTATTGCACGATGTTTATTGGGATAATCTCGGTGGTGACGGAGATATTTCAAAAGGTCCTGAAATTCAAAAAGCAATTGAACAAAATTTCGGAAGCGTTGATGCATGGAAAGCCGATTTCAAAGCAGCTGCACTTTCAGCAAAGCTTTCCGGCTGGGGAGTTTTGACACTCGACCAGCTTTATAGCGGAAGATTAATTAACATTCAGACCGATGAACATCATTATGGCGGATTATGGGGCGGTATTCCGTTGATTTGCTGTGACGTATTCGAGCATGCATATTATCATAAAGATGGTCCTGCAAGAGCAAAGTATATTGATAATTTTATCAATAACTTGCATTGGGGAAGAATCAATGATAGATATAAAAAATACGCTAAATAAATTCTAATAAAATTTTTATATTAAAAGGCGGGTAATACCGCCTTTCTTTTTTAAATTAATAAAAAAATTATTCTTTCATTTCTTAAAATACAGCACATATTACGGGGGAAAGTTTATTTATCATTAGCTCTGATTTTGTTTTTTGTTTCCTGCAATAAAAAAGATTCGCCGGAGGTTCCCAAAAACACAGGTGAATTTGTCTGGAAGCAAAATTTATCCGTGAATGATATTCCGGATACACCTGTAAAAGGCTTTCTCAACGGTAAAGAAGTTAATTTTGAATATATTAATTTCGAAATCTGGAGGGGAAGCGGTGATAATGTGATAAACTTCAGCAGCAGAAGACCAAAGCAAGATTGCGGTTTTATTGAAAATAATGATGCATTTTCATTGGAAAAAAAAGGCGGAGAGTTTTTGGTTGGTGATTTTATAAAAGAAAATTTTGATGCAAAGATAGATGGTGTGTTTTCAAGCTATCATTATTATGAGGAAGGAAAAGAATTAGTAAAGGTTGATGAACAATGGAATTGTGTTTTGGTAATTACAGAAATCGATGAAAAAACAGTTAAGGGAAAAATTGCAATTTGCTATAACGACAAAAATAAAAGCTGGGTTGCCGGAACGTTTGAAGCAGTCAAGTGTTTGAATTAACGGGAGAAAATAAAATTTGAAAAGTTTAAGAATATTTAAAATTATTGTATTAATATTAGGGTTAACGTTGATAATCGGATGCGGGAAGAAACCTGATAACCAAACTTCTAAAGATACAAACTCAGTTCAGCAGGATAAAGTAAAACAGCAGATTACTGATGACGGCTCTGTTCCGGGTTTAACCGGTAAAACAGAAAATACAATCCCGGGAAACGAACTTGGCATGTCAACGGGTTTGCCTTCTGATTTTCCGCAAGATATTCCTCAACCTAAGAATGGGAAAGTAATCGGTTCGCTGCTTTCGTCCGATGGAATGGTCGTAACATTTCAGACAGATGCTCCCGTTAAAGAAGTTGTAGAGTTTTATAAATCCGAAATGGTTAAAAACGGATTTAAGCAGACTGAAAGCGGAGATATGCTTATGAAAGATAATGGCGGAATGATTGGTTTTCAGAAAGATAACAGAGACGTTCAGCTTATGCTTAGCTCGAATGAAAATATTACCTCAGTTGTTATAACTTACAAATAAAGTTATTAATTTAAATTACCTGTCCTATGCAGGTGTAAATGATTGTCTGAAAAGACTACAATACCACTCTTTCCGCTTAATGTAATTCTCTTTCCGGATTCTAAAATTCCTTTGTTTATTTTTGAAGAACGCTATAAAACAATGATTAACGAATGCATTGAAAACAAAAGTGTGTTCGGGGTCAATCTTATCGAAAATAAAAAAATTCATACAACCGGCTGCAACGCAAGAATTACCGAGATAACGCAAAAATATGAAAACGGCGAGATGAGAATTGTCGTTACAGGTGAGAAAATTTATGAGCTTATCCAATATAAACCGAACAGCATCGGATATTATGTCGGTGAAATTAATTATAAACCGGAAGAAAATAATCCTGTAGATGAAAAAAAAATCAAGAAAGCTGTCAAATGTTATAATGAGCTTGTAAGCGAGGTTTATAAGGGCGGAGTGAAGCTCATAAATCTGGAAGACAAAGATTGGAAAGATAAAAAATATATCGCTTTTTATATTGCGCAAAAGGCAGGGTTGTCTCTAATTGAAAAACAAAACCTGCTTGAGATTGATAATGAAAATGCACGTCTTGATTATGTTTTAAAATATTTTGAAGATGTAATTCCTCAGCTAAAGGAAGCTACCCGGGTTTCAAACATTATTAAAAGTGACGGATATATTCAATAAGGAATATGGCTCCCATTCCAGATAAAAATTCAATAAAAAAAATCCTTGTTGTAAGAACTGATAGAATCGGAGACGTTATTCTCACACTTCCGCTGATATACCAGATAAAAAAAATTCTCCCGCATGCGAACGTAAGTATTTTAGTTTCTCAAAACGTTGCTGAGCTTTTATATGATTATGAAATAATTGATGAAGTTATCATTCTGGAGAACATCAAAAATCTTAAAATGTTTTTTAAAAGGATTTGTTATGATTTAGTTATAAATGCTTTTCCCGTTTTTGATATAAGCCGGGCGGAGTATTTGTCAAAAGTACCGTTAAGGATTGGAACAGCTTACCGCTGGTATTCATTTTTGTATAACATAAAAATTCATGAACACAGAAAAGAGTGTCTACTGCACGAATATCAGTATAATGTCAATCTTTTAAAAAAACTTTATCCGGAAGCTGGTTACGATTTTAAGTATAGTTTTAAAATCAATGAAACTGAAGAGAGTTTATTAAATGAAAAGCTTCAAAAATATCTTTTTAACATAAACGATGAATATATAATCATTCATCCTTCAAGCGGGGGTTCGTCGATTGATGTTTCAGAAGATGTATTGGTTGATTTTATAAATAAATTTCAAAAAAACAATAATATAAAAATTGCAATAACTGGTAAAATTTCCGAAAAAAATTTTAACTCAAAAATTGAAAATAAAAATAATATTATTGATTTGTCGGGAGAATTAAATTTAAGGGAATTGCTGATATTAATAAATAATAGTAAATTGTTTATCGCAAATTCGACCGGACCGATTCACATTGCAGGCGCTTTGAATAAAAAAATCATCGGGTTTTACCCTGAACAAAAACCAATGAACGAAACACGATGGGGACCTTTGAACGAAAGTAAGATTATATTAAGACCTGATGTAGCTTCAGACCAGATTTTAAATTCAGCAAATAATTTATTAGCTAAATAAAAAATTATGAATAAAATAATTTACCGCTTTTTTGTTCTTATAGGAATTTTCATAATTACTTCAGCATCATACTCACAGGATAAAGTATTTTTATCTTCTGAAGATGCATATGTGAGTGTTGTGGAATATACGGATTGGAATGCTGAGCATACTACAGAATATTTCGGAACATATGAGTTTATTTATCCGGGACAGACACCTTCAGGTGATTATCTGGGAGATATTGTTCAAGAAAAAATACTGATTTCTTTCAACAATGGTGAGATAAACTTATACAAAAATATGATTGTGGAAAGTGATTGGGAGCAGAAAGATACTATAAAAAACCTGTATTTTTTTTCTAATTATTTAATTCCTGTAGGAATTGAATTAACCGAAAAAGATAAAATATTTGAGTTTGTAACGTTGAAATATGCGGATCCTAAAGGGAATACAAAATCTTCACGCGGAATATTATTTCAGCTTCCCGAATCAAAAGACTTTGCTTTTTATGAAAAATTGAGGGATTAAAGGCATTTTCCATGTAGAGTTATGCGGAATTTCTGAAACATTAAACGACAGGTGAATGTTAAAAGTTAAAGAAAATTAAAATACAAAGGATAAGTAAAGACAAGTAATGAAGAAAATTATATTATCGATATTATTACTATTTTTTGCGGCTAATGTTTTCGCACAGGATAACGTTCAGCCGTTTCAATTCAGAACCATTCAGCAAAACTCATTTAAACCGGGTGAAAAACTGAAATATGAAATTAACTACGGCTTTGTTACTGCAGGTGAAGCAATTATGGAAATTTCGCCAAACCTGGGCAGCATAAACGGAAGACCGGTTTATGACATTTCAGTTGTTGTAAACTCTACCTCAAGCTTTGACTGGGTATATCAGGTGCGTGATTTATATAAAACTTATGTTGACAAAGATGGTTTATTCCCCTGGAGATTTGAGCAGCACATTAGAGAGGGAAATTACAAACGGGATTTCGAGGCATTGTTCGACCATGAGAATCTTAAGGCAAAAGCTTACACGGGTGATACAGACCCGAAAAAATTCGAGGGCGAATATGATATTCCGCGATACGTTCAGGATGCGGTCAGCGCGCTTTATTTATCGAGAACGTGGGATTACTCTAAAATGAATAAGTATGACATTGTCAAACTTGAGAATTTTTATAAAGATAAAGTATATCCCCTCGATGTAAAATATCTCGGGAAAGAAACAATTGAAGTTCCTGCGGGCGAGTTCAGATGCGTTGTCGTTCAGCCGCTTGTAGTGGAGGGCGGTTTGTTCAAAAGTGAAGGTGATTTATATGTCTGGATGACCGATGATGAATTAAGAATACCCGTCAGAGTAAAATCTAAAATTGTAATCGGTTATATAGATGTTGACCTGACCGAGTACAGCGGATTAGCCGGTACATTAAAAGCAAAAGTAGACTAACATATAATTGAAAATTTCGGAATTATTTTATTCCATTCAGGGCGAAGGGAAGCGTGCCGGAACCCCTTCTTTTTTTATCAGGACAAATTATTGTAATCTCAGGTGCCAGTTCACAAGCGGTAATCTATGCGATACGCCGTACACGAGCTGGTTTCCTGATAATGATGACAATATTGGCGATGTGCATATCAGCGACATTATACATGAATATGCAAAATATAAATGCAAAGATGTTGTAATTACAGGCGGAGAACCGACAATGTTTCCCCATGAATTAAAATTCCTTATTGAAAGCTTAAAAGCAGAAAATCCTGATGTGTTTATAACACTCGAAACGAACGGAACATACTACAGCGATTTTTTGACTATGATAGATTTAATCAGCGTCAGCCCAAAGCTTAAGTCGTCCATCCCTTATAAAACAAGTTATGAGAAAATGCACGAGAAAAGCAGGGTGAATGCCGAAGCGCTTTACCGTATAAGCCTGCTGAAGAAAAATAATTTTACTGATGTTCAGTGGAAGTTTGTTTATACAGGAAACGGTGATTTGGAGGAAATTATGATGATTAAATCCGATTTGCAAATCCCTGCGAGTGATATTTATTTAATGCCTGAGGGAATTTCAAAACAAGACCTTGACCAAACGCGCCTGATGACCATTGAAGCGTGCATAAAAAACGGCTTTAACTTTTCTGACCGCCTGCATATTTTGGCGTGGGGAAATCAGCGGGGCGTCTAAGCTCGCCGTTTATTTTTAATTCCAGCCATCTTCCAAAATCAAATGATGTAAAAGCATTTCTTTCAAAAGGGTCTTTCTTAAGTTCGTTCATTTGTTTTAAAAGATGTTTCTTCTCAAACGTTATATCTTCATCTTTTTTCATCCTCTCGACTTTTTTTGCATAATTAAGTATTACCAATTCTAACTTAAACACGCGGTTCTTTTTTTGGAAATATCTCTGTGTGGAAGATGTAAGATATTTTAAAAATTTATGATTTTTTAGTTCAAGATGTATGAAAAGATAAATCAACTTAACATACCATTCAATATCTGCACGAACTTTTACATTAGGATTATTTAAAATCCTATTACCATAGTTTAGCGCCATATTATATTCGTCTAAAAACATCAACACTCTCAAGATTGTATAATTCAAAAGAATTTCCATATTGTAATCCATCTTTCCCTGGTATGCATCAAGCTTCTTTTCGATTCTTTTGATTGCTTCCATGCATTCGGAATACTTTAAGTCTTTTCTTAGCCCGATTAATTCAAGCATTGAAACAACGGTGAAAATATCTATTTCATTAACGAGCGAATGTGACTGAAGAGACTGAAGCATTTTTAAATATTTCTGAAGCTCGGCGTATTGTTCGAAATTCAATGCAAAGAATGTCAGGTAAGTCAGCGTATCAATCCAGTAATTAAGAAGCTGGTCTTCGAATGGCTTCGGATTTGATTTTATCAGCTCAAATCTTTTGTGCGCATACATATACATCTTCGGGCTGTCACCAAGCAAATCATGTATTAATTGATGTGCCATATAAAAATGCTCAAGCGCTCTTATGGACAAAGCTTTTTTTTCATCCTGCAGAAGGGGATTATTTAGTTGGTCATCCTTAAGGAACAACAATGATTTTTCCCTGAAACGTCCTTTTGAACGGTAATATGTCTCAAGCTCGGAAATTATTGTTTCATATTTATTTATGTTCTCGATTTTTTCAAGCACGCTTGTTTCAGCTGCAAATATTTTCGCATCATTGTTGTTCGGGAGAATCTTCTTCATTATGATGACTTTTTCAAGCTCAATGAATTGCAGATAATGATGGAATCTTTCATATTCAAGCGCAGTTTTTTTGCCAAGTTTCAGATTTTGAAAGAACTGCTTGTATAATGCTTTTTTGAATAAAATTTTACATTTGTTTATGATTTCATTTAATCTTAAATCAATGGAATTGTTTGTATTAAATGATATTAAGCTTTTTGTGATTAATTTATAAAGATAATTTTTTGTGAATGTAAGTTGCTTTATGAATTTTTCGTTTTTAAACTCCTGCTTAATTTCTTTTTCATTGTACTCTGCCTGCTTCTCAATCTTGTTAAAAAGCTTCATATAGTTCTTGTTGCCTTTTTGCATAGAAGCATATATTTTGAAATACCTTTTTTCGCTTTTTGAGAGGGATTTTATTAAATCGAATAAGTCTTTTGATGGGGTCATAAAACAAATAAATTTTATAGCATAATACGAATGAAAGGGCATTTTGTTAAGTTTTTTAAAAAAATTACGAATTTCAGGAACCTATGTATTTAATATATATTTAATATATATAGGTATTACTTTTTTTAATTATCTCCGTATAAGTTAATAAGCTAAGCGACACCTCCGGGGAAAGGGTGAAAAAGTTATTCGTTTGACGGATAATTCGCTTAGCTTAATTTTTTTGGAATTGGAGAAGCCAAAAACACTAATTAAACGTATATAATGAAGATTTTAATAATTGGAGGAACGTCCTTTATTGGGCTTTCTTTGACCAGGCAGCTTGTGAATGCGGGTCATAATGTAACGGTTTTTAATCGCGGAACAAAAGAGCAGAATATCCCTGATGGTGTGAAACTTATCAAAGGTGACAGAAATGAATTGGATAAATTCAAGACCGAATTTGAAGCATTGAAGCCCGATGTGGTTGTTGATATGGTATGTATATTTGAAAACCAGGCAAAATTTTTAGTAGAAGTATTTAAAGACATTACAAATAGAATAATTATGATAAGCAGCTGTGATGTTTACCGTGCTTATGGACGATTGCTCGGAACCGAGCCGGGCGAACCTGACGCAGTTCCTTTGACGGAGGAATCTCCGCTAAGAGAAAAATTTTATCCATATAAAAAACCCGAAGAAGAAGGCAGACTGGATAAATATGACAAGATATTATGTGAAAGAGTACTGATGAGCGACAAAGATATAAAATGGACAATATTGCGGTTACCTATGGTGTATGGTCCGAACGATTATCAGTACAGGTTTTTTAATTATTTAAAGCGAATGGATGATAACCGTCCGTTTATTTTGATTGATGAAGGAACAGCTAAATGGAAAGGCTGCAGAGGTTATGTTGACAATGTTGCGTATGCCATCAGACTTGCAATTGAAAACGATAATTCAATTAATCAGGTTTATAATGTTTCGGAAGAAAATACCGATAATGAATATGATTGGATTAAACGAATAGCAAAATACACCGGCTGGAAAGGTGAAATTATTATAAATCCGCAGAACGGTCATTCAGAAGAAAATAATTCACAAGATTTGGATACTTCTTCTGAAAAAATCAGGAAACAGCTTGGGTATTCTGAACAAATTCCTGAAGAAGAAGCATATATCAATACAATTAAATGGGAGTTAAGTAATCCGCCTAAAAATATACCTGCAGAACAGTTCGATTATTCCAAAGAAGATAAAATAGTAGCAGAATTAAAGCCCGCCCGATAATTTTTAGCTTTATATGAATAGCTGATATTTTGTATGCGTTAAGATAAAAATTTCTTATCTTTATAATATAACTATTTATCTTTTGTCCTCGTAAAAAATATTAAACCTTAAAATTTATCATATGAAAAATTTATCCACCGTTTTCATAGTGCTGTTCACCATATTTATTTTCTCGACAGCATTTGCCTGCAACACAACAAGTTCACTTGTAAAACTACAGGACTTAAGAAATATCGGCAGTTTTAGTTCAATTATTGTAAGCGGCGCTATTGATGTTAAAGTTAATATCGGCTCAGGGACATCTGTGGAAGTTATCGGACCTGAAGATATGGTTTCAAATATTGTAACCGAAGTTAAGGATAACACTTTGCATGTTTATTTCAAAGGCAAAGGTAATTATAAAGGAAAAGCGCAAGTTATAGTGAGTACGCTTGAGTTAACAAGCGCGCGAGTTTCAGGAGCCAGCAAGCTTCACATATCAAATTTAAACAATTCAAGCTTCACATTAGATGTTAGCGGAGCTTCAAAAGTTGAAGTGGAAGGAAGCACAAGCAACCTGACAGTTGAAGCATCAGGAGCTTCTCATATGGATTTATCGAAGTTTAGTGTGTCAAATGCAACGGTTGATGTAAGCGGTGCATCTCATGGAATTCTTAATGTGCAAAATAATTTGACAATAGATGCATCAGGCGCAAGCCATGTTGAGTATTACGGGACACCGGAAATTAAATCTGATGTTTCAGGCGCAAGCCGCATTAAAAGCATTAATTAAAAGCCCTTAAAAAATTTGCATGGTAAAATTTACAATATTATATCTTTTAATTTCCCTCATATTAATTGATGTAACATATTCGCAATCTCAAAGTTACAAGCCACAGGCACCATCTATTAACGGAAAAATAAATGAAGATGAGTGGGGTGATGGTGTCAAATTTGATAAGTTTTACAGCTTCATTCCGACAACCGGAATGACAAACATGGACAGCACAATTGTTTATGTTAAGCAAACCGATGATGCAATATATTTTGCATTCAGATATTGGCCTAAAGGAAAAGTAATCAGAAAATCTCTTACGCGCGATCGTTCAACCGAGGAAGAAAATGAATTTTTTATTTTACTTGACTTGGAAAATAAAAACCAGAACGGATATTGTTTTGCTTTCAGCTTCATAGATAACCAGCGTGACCAGATTGTATATAATCAGAGAAACATGTCAAGTGAGTGGGATTGGAAATGGGAAAATAAAACAACCGTTTTCAGAGAGCCGACAGATACCGAACCGGGCTATATTGAAACCGAAATAAAAATCCCCGTTGATAAAATGCAGAATAAGAATAAAAAACAGATAGGTTTTGATATTCAGATGTTTGCATATAAACCGGACGGTAATTATTATTATTATTCCATTCTTCCTAACAGTGAACTTTTGAGTTTGAAAAATCTTTATAAAATGGATTTAAAAACTCCGTTTAAGGAAACTTTGAACTTAAATGTGAATGCAATTCCATTTGTTGTGGGAGATAAATTTAACGATTCAACATACGGTGCAAGATTCGGCGGTGATTTTAATGTAAGCTTAGACAGGCATACATTTAAAGGAACAATAAATACAGACGAATCAACTCTCGAAGCCGACCCTTTTGCATTTTCATTTTATAACAGACCGATTTTCCTTCAGGAAAAAAGACCGTTCTTCAGCAAAGACCTTGACATATACCGTTCAACGATGGATTTGTTTTATACGCGCGCGATAGAGAACATTGAACTTGGCGGCAATTACACATACAGAAGCGATAATATGAAGCTGGGCTCCATTTATGTTCAGGAAGAACCCGATGTTGCAGGAAACAGAAACCAATTTTTCATAATGCGCCCGAGATATGATTACAAAGATGGAAACATCGGAGGTTTTTTTATATATTCAAAAGACAAAACCATCGGTGACCAGCAAAGAGTAATGAGTTTCGACGGTTCATATAGATTTCCTACAAATCCCTTGAGATTCTATGGACAGTTTGCTTCAAACTTCAATGGTAATGCTTTAAAAGCAGGTGGATTTTATCAATTTAATAACCAAGGCGGCTTTTATGCAGACTGGGCATATACAAGGGTTGACCAGGATTTCAGAGCTCCTACTTATTTCAGCTTTCAGCTTCAGAGACCTTATGACTTCGATGAAATTTTTACTAGCGCAGGTCATAACTTTGTTTATGACAGAAAATGGTTTACAGATTTTAATTTCAGCGGGGGATTTTACAAGCTAAGAAGAATGTCGGATGATTTCATTTACCAGCAAAGAATTAACGGGAATGTTTATTTCAAGCTTAACAATATGATAAGCATGTCTAATTATGTGGAATATAACAGACCCAATGATTTTGATGATCAGGGAAATCTTATTACAAGAACAAATCTGAACCACGAAGTCAACGTAAATGTATTGTTAGGAAGTAACACGGTGAACTTCGGATATTTTTATGGACCATATTTCGGCTCATACATAAAGAATCCATATGCAAGCTGTAACTTTATTTTCTTTGAACGGCTTGCATTCAGAGGAAGCATAAGTTATGTTGATTTCTTTGATATTAAGCAGACGATTTATAATCTGCGTTTAGATTATAGAATCCTTGACAAGCTTTTCTTTAGGTCTTTTTATGGCAGGAATACTTACACTAAAAATGCTTTATTAAATACAATGCTTCAGTATGAATTCTTCGCAGGAAGCAACGCATATTTTGTTCTAAATCTTGAAGGAGAAAAGCTGGATTACACAAGAAGATATTTCAAGATAGGTTACGAATTCTCGTTCTGAAAATTTAATATTTCGTAAGCATAAAAAGAGGCATAAATTAATTTTTATGTCTCTTTTTTATTTATAGGTATAGAACTAAGATTATTTTTTTCAGTTTAAATTAATGAGAAGATTATGATATTTATATTAGCGTTTTTCAAATAATTTTTATGATAAAAATCCTCATTATAGATGACCATCAATTGCTCAGAGAAGGCGTTAAAAAAATTCTGCGCGAAGAAACTGATTTTATAGTAGCCGGAGAAGCGAGCAATGGACCTGAAGCGCTAAATTTTATAATGAAAAATGAGGTTGATGTTATAATTTTGGATATAACACTTCCCGGACAAAACGGCATAGAATTGATTAAATCCATTAAAAAAATCACTCAAAAGCCGAAAATATTAATATTTTCCATGCATCCGGAGGACAGATTTGCCGTGCGGGCACTAAAATCCGGTGCTTTTGGTTACTTAACTAAAGAAAGCGCTTCAGAAGAGCTTGTAAATGCAATACGGAAGATTTACTCGGGGCATAAGTATATCAGCATGAATTTAGCTGAACAGTTGGCTCAGGAAATCGATGATGAATATAAACCCATACATAATTTTCTTTCTGATAGGGAATTTGAGGTTTTTAGATTAATTGCATCGGGAAAAAAAGTTTCGTATATTGCTGATAAGCTTTCGTTAAGTGTCCCTACAGTGAACACTTACAGAGCACGGATTCTTGAGAAAATGAGAATGAAATCGAATGTGGAGCTAACTCACTATGCTTTGAAAAATGATTTGCTTGATTAAATAAATGTTCTTTGTCATATTTTATATGACATAAAATTCATATTAAATACGATTTGCAGAGAATAAGAAAGAATATATTTTTGATTATTCATTCTATTCTCCAATTTAAAATGGTAGCTTCCCAAAGTTACCGAAGAATTAAGACGACCGGCTTTGGATTTAATTTAACCTCAAATCACATCTCACCTTTCGGCGCATTACTAAGGCCGGTCTCTTTTTTTAAAAGCTTGTTCAGAACCCGCAGTTAAAATTCCAGAATAAATATCAATTAAAATATTAGATTAATAAACGCTAACTCAATGTGATGTGTTAATATGTGATGAAGTTTTTAAGAGTAAGAAGATTAAAAGCTTGGGGGATTATGAAGAGGTTTTATCCTTGTTGATTTTAAAATCTAAACGAATGCTTGTATATCCATCTTTTTCAGTTTTTACATTCATGCAGCCATTATATACTTCAAGAATTTTATTAATAATAGCAAAACCATAAATAGATTTATTTTCTTTTATCTGTTCATCTGAAACTCCCTTACCTTCGTTTGTAATCTCAATTATGTAATTAGTTTCTTCAACGTTATCGGTAAGAATTATTCTATCATCTTTTTTGGAATGTTTGAAGGCATTTTCCATTACTTCCTGTATAAGACGCTTAAAACTTAATTCGGAGATATTTATTTTTACATTATTATCAATATGAGCATTAACATCTTTTTGTCTATCGGAATGCTTTCTCATCATATCTTCAAGAACATTGTTAATGACATCGGCAGGATGTTCAGTTATTTCTTTCCGTTCCTGTGCGAGCTTATTTTCATCTGAAAGAATTAATTCCAAGTTTTCAAAGCTAAGTTGATTGTTAACTGACTTTTCAAGCTTCTCAGCTGATTCTTTCATAATATCATAGTATTCTTTTCTTTCATCAGGTGTGGAATTTTCATTTGTTTCTTCAAGTATTTCAAGAGTAGTTAAAATTCCCGTAAGGCAGTTTCTTATTTCATGTGGCAGGACATAAATTTTATTTCCTTCATGAACGGGATTGGAGTTTTTCTTCGATTCCTGGCTCAGGTAGATTTTTTTAATAAGAGCATCAATATCGGGATTGCTATAGGTTCCATAAGCATCGATTAACACACCTTTGTGTCCGTCGCATGTCATTATTGAATAAATAATAGACATATCATCCGGATTTGATTCACCTTCGAACCTGTAAAATTTTGCGATTGCAAGCTCATCAGGATTATATTTCCTATTTTTCATATATAAGCCGCCATCTTTTAATACAAACTCTTCAGTAAAGCCCTCTGCAGCAATAGCTTTGAGGACTTCTGTAAGTGTACGCATCTTGCCGGGAGTTGGTATATGCATAGCTATTAATTATTAGTCATTAATAGTAACATAAGGACACGCTGCATAGTGCCCGTCTGCTTTCAATTCCAATGGGGGAATATCAATTGCGCAATCAGCCCTTGCAATCGGACATCTTGTCCTGAAACCGCAGCCGCTAGGCTTGTTTAAGGGTGTGGGGACATCTCCTTTAAGGATAACTCTTTCCTTGCCTCTATTATGCGGGTCAGGAAGAGGAACGGCGGATAATAATGCCCTTGTGTAAGGATGAACAGGTTTGTGATAAACATCAGCACTATCGCCAAGTTCGGCAATATTGCCAAGATACATAACCGCGATTTTAGAGCTAATGTATTCTACTACAGATAAATCGTGAGCGACAAATAGAATACTTAGGTCAAATTCTTTTTGTAATTCCTGCAAAAGATTAATTACCTGTGCTTGAATGGAAACGTCAAGAGCAGAGACCGGCTCGTCTGCAATTACAACTTTAGGGTTTGTTGCAAGAGCGCGTGCAATTCCGATTCTCTGACGCTGACCCCCTGAAAACTCGTGAGGAAATCTTTTTATCTGGTCGGGATTCAATCCAACTTTTTCAAGAAGCCAAGAAACTTTTTCGAGACGTTCTTTTTTATTCATGTTGGTATGATAAAGCATCGGCTCTTCAATAATTTGTCCGACGGAAAGTCTGGCATTCAAAGATGAATAAGGATCCTGAAAAATCATCTGTATATACCCGCGATATTGACGCATTTCATTTGTCGAAAGTTTCAACAAGTCAACGATTCCATTATCGGTTCTTAATAAAACTTCGCCTTCTGTGATGACTTCCGGAGAATTAAATTTTAAAATGTTAATTACAGCTTTTCCAACGGTGGATTTTCCGCAGCCGGACTCACCGACAAGTCCCAGAGTTTCACCTTGTTTTAAATTCAGGGTAACGCCGTCAACAGCTTTGACCTCACCGACTTTTTTCAACAGAATACCACCATGGATGGGGAAGCGGACTTTTAAATTTTTTATTTCTAAAATATTTTCCGGATGCATCTTAAAATTTTAATATATTAATATAAGTGACAACGGACGCTGTGTCCCGGTGCAACTTCTTTCAGTGGAGGTTCATTGTTCCAGCAGATATCCATAACGAACTTACATCTTGTGCAAAACTTACAGCCAATAGGAAGCTCAAGAATATTGGGGACATTTCCCGGAATTGCCTGAAGCTCATCTTTTCTCTCTGCATATGGGTCCGGCAGAGATTCAAGCAAACCTTTTGTATAAGGATGTTTGGGGTCATCGAAAATCGAAAATACATCTCCGAATTCCTGAATTTTTCCACCATACATTACAATGACACGGTCGCAAACTTCTGCTACAACGCCAAGATTATGGGTTATTAATAAAATTGCTGCTTCCTTTCTTGCTTCTTTTAATCGAATCATAAGTTCAAGTATCTGTGCCTGAATTGTTACGTCAAGTGCAGTTGTCGGCTCGTCAGCAATCAATAATGAGGGGTTGCAGGCAAGTGCCATTGCAATCATAACTCTTTGACGCATACCGCCGCTGAATTGATGCGGGTAATCTTCCATTCTTTTACGAGCATCAGGAATACCTACGGCTTCAAGCATCGCAACACCTTTATCGAATGCCTGTTCTTTTGTAACTTTTTCGTGATTTAAGATTACTTCACCAATCTGGTCTTTGATTTTCATTACGGGATTAAGCGATGTCATCGGCTCCTGAAATATCATGGATATTTCCTTGCCACGGTATTGGCGCATCTCATCAAAGGAAATTTTTAAAAGGTCGGTCCCTTTAAAAATTATTTCACCTCCGACAATTTTACCCGGAGGGTCGGGTATTAAGCGAGTGATTGAATATGCAGTTACGGACTTTCCTGAACCTGACTCTCCGACGATTCCCAGAACTTCACCTTCCATAATATCAAACGAAACATCATCAACTGCCTTTGCGGCAACTTTGCCTTTTAAATATTTATCAGTAAAACCAAAATGATTCAGATTTTGAGTTTTATCGTCTATTTGCTTGTCGGTTGCTTCGACAAAAAAATACGTTTTGAGATTTTTTACTTCTACAAGTTTTTTCTTATCCATGCTCATCCTTTATCTTAGTCTTGAATATACTTTCGGGTCGAATGCCTCACGGATTGCTTCGCCGATAAATGTTATCATTAAAAGTGTACAGAACATTGCAATAATTGGGGTTAAAATAAGCCACCAATGTTCAATATTACTTAATCCCTGCTGAAGTAACTGTCCCCAGCTCGATGTAGGAGGAGGAAGACCAAATCCAAGGTAATCTAACGAAACCAGAGCAAATATATTTGCAACAATTGCAAATGGCGCGTATGAGATAACCGGAGTTAAAGAATTCGGAAGAATATGCTTAAAAATTATCGTGCGGTTTTTGGCGCCCATCGAAACAGCAGCAGCAACATAATCGCGTGCTTTCTCACGGTAAAACTCACCGCGCATATAATATGTAATGCCAATCCATCCGAAAAGCATCAGAATTCCGACAAGAATAATAAAATTTGGCTGCAAGATTGAGCTTATAATAATAACAACATAAAGGAATGGCAGTGTGCTCCATATCTCAATCAATCTTAATCCGAACATATCTACTTTACCGCTGTAAAATCCTAAAACAGCTCCAACAATTATTCCGATAAAATATGCCAGCGCAGTTACAAGAAGTGAAAATGACAATCCTATGTTAAATCCATAAAGCAGCCGCGCAAATACATCGCGCCCCCGGTCGTCTGTTCCAGCCCAGTGCTGCCAGGAAGGAGAATGAGGAGGATTTCCTTGTAATTCACTTAAAAGATTTTCATCAGGTCCATATGGATAAGGCGGCAATAAAACCCAGTTGCCCTGGTCTGCTTCTTTATATTCTCTATTTAGTATACGGTAGTTTGCTTCACCGTATGCATCGGTTTTTTGACCGAGCTGCTGCGCTGAATAGAATTTAAAAATAGGGAAGTAGTATTCGCCTTCATATTTAACTAATAACGCATTTCTGCCGACAAATAAAGGTAATATAAATGAAACTGCATAGGCAATGGTAATTATTAAAAAAGAATAATATCCTCGTTTAATAGTTTTAAATTTTCTCCAGCGTTTCCTAAATATGGAAATCGAGACTTGTTTTTTATTATTAGTATCTTCCTGTGTTTCTTTATTTTCAGTATTTTCCATTTATAAAATCTAAGTTTTATTTGAATCTTATTCGAGGGTCAACAATGGCATATAAAATGTCTGAAATAATATTTCCAATTAAAAGCAAAAGAGTGGAAATTACAAGTATGCCCATAACAACAGGATAGTCTCTCTCAACTATTGAGGTAAATCCCAGCAGTCCCATTCCATCTATGTTAAATACTCTTTCGATTAAGATACTGCCGGCAAGAACCAGGCTTAATGCATGTCCGAGTCCGGTACTGATTGGAATTAAAGAATTTCTTAATGCATGTCCGAAGATAACTCGCTTTTCAGTCAGACCTTTTGAGTAAGCTGTTCTTATATAGTCCTGACTTAAGTTTTCAATTACGGAGTTTTTTGTGAGAATTGTCAACGTTGCAAAGCTTCCAATCATATAACATATAACGGGCAGAATAGTGTGGTGAATCTGGTCGAGAATTTTTCCCATTGTTGAAAGACTTTCCCAATCATCGGAACGGAATCCGCCGAGAGGAAATACATCCCAGAAGCTTCCGCCGCCGAAAAGCACAAGCATCATACCACCGAATGCAAAACCGGGAATTGAATACCCAATGAAGACCAATACCGAGGAAAGCATATCAAACGTAGAGCCGTTCTTGACGGCCTTATATACCCCCAAAGGAATGCAGACAATATAAGTTAGAATAAAACCAATTAATCCGAAATAAATTGAGACAGGAAAACGTTCGGTTATAACGTCAATTACAGGTTCGTTATATTTATAAGATTTTCCTAAATCGAATTTAGCTAGGTTGCCAATCCATATAAGGTATCTTTCATAAACAGGTTTATCGAAACCGTAATATTTTTTTAATTCTTCTATGGCTTCCTGCGGAATGTTTTGGGTCGTTCCTGAGCTTCCTGTTTCACCGCTTTGCTGTCCGCCCTGCCGCATCTGCATAATCGCCATCTCAAGCGGACCGCCGGGCACGAATTGTAAAATCAAAAAAGTAATTAACGTAATTCCGATGAAGGTTGGAATAATAAGTAAAACCCTTCTTATGAAATATGACGTCATATTTTATTTATTCGGAATTTTTATTATTTCGCCTTTATTCTCTCTGGCAGCAACATCGAGCCAGAATGTGTTATCGACTGTTTTATCGACTTCAATAGTTCCGCCCTTGAGCGCTTCATTATATGCTGCAAGCTTTTCAGGGTCAACCCACCACATCTGGAATATATTTGGTTCGGTGCCGCTGTAATAATCATCAAAACGTGCAACGATGTATGGAGGATAACCAAATTTATTCAACCATTCAAGACGTGTATAATCTGCATACCATCCATAAACATAAGGACGGATTGCATAAATAAGCGAATCAATCTGACGTGTAATTTTAACTCTTTCTTCTTTTGATTCTTCTACGTTATATCTTGCAACAAGGTCATCAACTTCCTTAATCTTAATTCCCGGCCAGTTGGTACTATTTGTGTCATCAGCCATTTTGGAAGTAAGATTAAATTCATGGCTCGGAGGAGTTTGACCTGCCCATGCAACTAAAATTATTTCAAAATTTCTCTGATTACCGATTTTAAATTGAGTAGTCGGGTCAACTTGTTTTAAGTTTAATTTTACACCCGCTTTTTTTAGGTCTTCCTGGTAAATAGTTAAATATCTTTCTTGACTTGGTTGAGTAAAAGATAAATCTACCGAAAATACTTTACCATCTTTTACTCTGTAACCTTCACTGTTTTTTTGTGACCACCCTGCTTCATCAAGTAAAAGAATTGCGCTGTCAAGATTATAATTTATTCTCGGGTTATTTGGGTTTTCATAAACTGTTGCAGAGAATTGTGATTTAGACGGCTTATAAGCATTATAGAAAAGTTTTTCATTAAATTTATCTACATCATAAAGCATCTGGAATGCAGCTCTTACTTTAATATCATCAAACGGTGGTTTTCTCATATTGAATGCAATACCCTGAAGTCCTGCAGGATTCTGGTTGAAAATTCTTTTCTTCATAACTAATCCGCGCTTCACTTCATCAAAATCGGAATTTTCTGCCCACCATTGAGCTCTGTTAAACTGATAAATATCTGTTTCACCTTTTTTGAATTTCTCAAGACGTAAAGTTTCATCAGCAATTACATCTGTTTTGAAAATATCGAAGTTATTCATTCCGATATTCCATCTTTCGTTTTCTGCCCAATAGTCGCTTCTTCTTCTTACAGTTATTGAACGGCCTTTTTCAACATCCTCTTTTTTGACATAATAAGGACCGCTTCCGGGAACTACTTCATAATTATATTTTTCGAGATATTCTTTAGCAGTAATATTTGATATATAATGAGCGGGGAGAATTCTAATTCCGGCTGCAATCGAGAATGGAAGCCATCCTTCTTTTTTGGATTTGAAGCGGACAATGTATTTGCTTTCTGCAACAGGTGCTTCAAGAAATTCCTGATAAACATCACCTGTTCCTGAAAGTAAACCCGGGTCAATTGCGAGTTTCCACGTTGCAACAACGTCTTCGGATGTAACAGGTTTTCCGTCAGCCCATCTTGCATTAGGATTTATTCTGAATCTATATACTGTATTGTTTTCCGACTTCTGCCAATGTGTGGCAAGCTGGGGTATTTCATTTTCATTTACAGGGTCAGTATCAAGTAAGCTTTCATAAACCATCATTTGCATCAACCTTGTATAATAAGAATTTTCATCTTTTCCGTATAACCTCAAAGAAGCAGGAAATGCTTCAATTGCCCAACTGATAGAACCGCCTTTAACTGCATTTGCATCCCCGAGATAGTTATAATCTGTGTTTGTTGTCCAGCCCTCGCCTGTAAATCCGTTTCCGCCCTGTTCGGCAGAAACACTCGGGTCGGCACCCGGAGGAGTATCAAACTGTTTTATTGAAATCGGTTGAGTATCTAATTTTGCAGTAGGTTTTTCTTTTTTACCGCATCCTTGCATTAAAAAAACCGATAAAAAGGAAATTGCAATTACTGATAAAATTGAGGAAAAAATGATTTTTTTGGATTTCTTCATTATACTTAAAATTATGATTTAGTGTTGGTTAAAATCGTAATAAATATACTGAATGATTATTAAAATTAATAGTTTTTTTGTATGACCTTGAATTTAGGGGAAGTATGATAACAAACTTTATACGGATGCCCGGTGTTTTGGTTATATTATGTTACAAATAATTAAATTTATATTTACACAAATTTATATTAAAATACAGGTCTTTTAAAACAGATACATAAAATGAAAATTAAATTATTAATACTGCTTGCAATAATCTTCATATCAAACGGGCGCGCTAATGCCCAATATGGATTGCAGGATGCTTTCCCCAGCATGCCGACATTTGCTTTGCCAATTGACATAACTACAGCCGGTGACGGCACAAACAGACTTTTCATTGCCCAGCAAAGAGGCATTATATATGTTTTTGAAAATACGCCTACCGTTTCTACAAGAAAAGTTTTCCTTGATATATCAGATAGAGTTTCTCCTTCGGGTAGTGAAACGGGATTGTTAGGATTAACTTTCCATCCTAACTATGAAACTAACGGATATTTTTATGTTGATTACACAACACCGGGTACTTTGACGACAAGAATTGCACGTTATCAGGTTAGCTCAAATCCTGATTCGGCAATTAAGAACTCGGAATTAATTTTATTAACAATTAGCCAGCCGTTTTCAAATCACAATGGCGGATGCATTAAGTTCGGTATGGACGGATATTTGTATATAGCAATGGGTGATGGCGGTTCAGGTGGCGACCCGCAGGGTAACGGACAAAATACATCCGTACTTTTAGGAAAAATTTTAAGAATAGATGTTAACTCAACAAGCGGCGGAAATAATTATGCAATTCCGCCTTCAAATTATTTTGCTGACAGCACAGGTTCTCAGAGAAAAGAAATTTTTGCATGGGGCATGAGAAATCCATGGAGATTTTCTTTTGATTCGGTAACAAGCAGATTATGGTGCGGTGATGTAGGTCAGAACACAAGGGAAGAGGTCGATATAATAGAAAACGGAAAGAATTACGGATGGAATAAAATGGAAGGATTTTTGTGTTATCCATCTCCTTCATCATGCGATACAGCAGGAAGAAAGCTTGTTCTTCCGATAGTTGATTATCCAAGAAGTGACGGTATTTCAATAACGGGGGGATATGTTTACAGACAAACCGAGATTCCTTTGTTGACGGGAAAATATATTTACGCAGATTACGGTTCAGGAAGAATATGGTCATTACAATACAATGGTCCGGGCAACGTAGTAAATACTTTATTATATGATTCTCCTTATGCAATTTCTTCATTCGGAATTGACAATAATAATGTAATGTATTGTCTTTCATACGGTTCGTCAGGTCGTGTGTATAAACTTACAGGTCCTCCAACAACGGTCACACCGATTAATAATGAAATTCCGAATGCATTTGACTTAATGCAAAATTATCCTAATCCGTTCAATCCGACAACAAAAATAAATTTTGCAATTCCTTCAGCATCTAACGTGAGCTTGCAGGTTTTTGATATGAGCGGAAGAGTCGTTGCAGAGTTAATGAACAATGAATTTATCCAGCCGGGAAATTATTCAAGAGAGTTTGATGCAACGGGATTGGCAAGCGGAATTTATATTTATAAATTAAGCGCAGGAAATTTTGTGTCATCCAAAAGAATGGCGCTTGTGAAATAAAGATTTTAACATACATGTTTGACAATAAAAAACCCGCTTCACGCGGGTTTTTTGTTTATATAGAATTACTATGGTATTATTTTTCACGTCCATTCCATTTTCTTCTTCAGATTAGTTATATGCGTCATATGATGTTTGCAGTGCCAGCCGTAACTGCATGTTGATTGCTTTAATGAAATGCTTATTCCATGTTCAGGATGAAAATATTCTTTTTCAAAATCTTCCGGTTTTAATGTTCTCAAAAAAGTTACCCATCTTTTGTGAAGTCCTTCGAGAATTTTTAATGACTCATTAATGTCTGACAGCTCGACTTCTTCAAGTTCAGACCATCTATCCTGGTCATATGGTTTTATGGTAGGAGTATCTTCCGTAACTACAAGCTTTGCACGTATGTAGCCGTTCAGATGACTGTCAACCAGATGATGAACGACCTGTTTGACTGTCCATCCGCCATCGCGGTAAGGAGTATTTAGCTGTTCCTCATCGAGGCTTGAAACTTCTCTTTTCAGGATTTGGGAAAGATTTTCAATGTCGGTTATGGACTCATTCAATTCTCCATCAGAATAATTCTTTGAATAGCTAAATTCCCCAATAGGGAAGCGCAATTTGTCAATTTCTTGGTCTGCCATAAATTTTATTTGCGTATAATTTATAAAAAATAAATCGTATTTTTAATATTCATTTACTTCCATCAAATTCTAAATAATAAAATTCAATAATATAATAATACAATCATAATGAGAAGAGAAATTTCAAAATGGTATAGTCCTAATTTAAATAAGGAAATGGAAATAGTTGCTTATGGTGATTACGGATTTGCCCTGTTAATGTTTCCAACTGCTGCAGCCGATTATCTTGAATATGAACGTTTCCAATTAATTGATGCAATAAAACCATATATCGAAGCCGGGAAATGTAAAGTTTATTCAATCAACAGCATAAACAGTGAAAGCTGGCTAAATGATGAGATGGATCCGCGTGATAAAGGAATCAGGCAGCAGCAATTTAACAATTATATAATAGATGAAGTTGTTCCGTTTATTTATGAAGACTGTAATGGTAAAGTCCCGATTATAACGACAGGCGCATCGCTCGGAGCGTTTCATGCAGTTAATGCGTTCTTAAGAAGACCCGATATTTTTGACGGAACTATCGGAATGAGCGGTTCTTATGATTTAACAGATTACGCAAAAGATTATTTTGATGATAATATGTATTTCAATTCACCGGCTCATTATATGCCGAATGTTGAAGACAACGATATTCTTGAAACAATGAGAAACGGAAAGAAAATTTTTCTTGTCAGCGGGCAGGGTAATTATGAAAACCCTCAGGCATCAAAAAACCTCAGCGCAATTCTCGACGCAAAGAGCATTCCGCATGAGGTTGATTTGTGGGGATATGACGTTCCTCATGATTGGCCGACTTGGAGGAAGATGCTGCCTTATTATTTAGAAGCAAAGTTTTAAAAAATTTTTGAGTAAGGCAGACATTTGTCCGCCTTAATTATTATTTCAATAAAATTTTTTGTTTGGATTCCCGCCTGCGCGGGAATGACAATGGCGGGTTATTAAATGAAAGTTTGTTTTGCTTGCAGTGAATGTTATCCTTACGTTAAAACAGGGGGGCTCGGTGATGTGTGCGGCTCTTTGCCTAAATCATTGGCGGAGCTCGGATGCGAATCGAAAGTCTTCCTTCCGCTATATGGAGGTATAAAAACTCTCACCTATGGTTTAAATCAGATTGACCATTTACAAAATATTTCCGTTAAAATTGGAGAGAACGAACATACATTTAATGTATGGCTTGGCACTCTTCCCGATTCCAAAGTTGAAGTTTATTTCATAGACTGTCCTTATTACTTTCACCGTGAGCTTCCATATACAAGCGATCGTGACGAAGATGAAAGATTCATTTTATTCCAGCAGGCAATCTTGATGACGCTTCAAAGACTGGAGTGGTCTCCCGATATAATTCACTGCAATGACTGGCAGACGGGATTGATACCTGTTTATCTCAAAACAACTTTTGCATGGGATAAGCTTTTTGAAGATACAAAAACAATTTTGTCGATACATAACATCGGTTATCAGGGGAGGTTCTCGAAGGAATCGATTACAGCGGCGGGTTTATCGATGGAGCAGTTTTATCCGATGGGACCATTTGAGATTGACGGCGGATTTAGTTTTTTAAAAGCTGGGATTGTTTATTGCGATTTAATTACAACCGTGAGCCCAACTTATGCAAAGGAAATTCAGACGGAAGAATATGGCGCAGGGCTTGAAGGGGTTTTGCAGATTCGCTCACAGTCATTGGTCGGTATATTAAATGGTATTGATACCGATATATGGAATCCGATGAAGGATAAATATATTAAAGCGCATTATTCTGTTGATGACATTGAGGAGAAAGAGCTTAACAAAAAAAATCTTATTGACCGCATTGAGTTCAAGTATAAAAAAGACAGACCTGTAATCGGGTTAATTTCTCGACTGACTTCACAGAAAGGTTTTGATTTGATGAAACCGTTTTTATACAGCTTGCTTGGAAGCAACGATTTACAGCTTGTTGTGCTTGGAAGCGGTGAAAAACAATATGAAGAACTATTCAGAACGGCATCTTACAGCTTTCCCGGAAAATTATTTTTCTGGAGCGGATATAATACTGAGCTTTCGCATCTGATTACTGCGGGAGCGGATATGTTTTTAATGCCATCGAAATACGAGCCGTGCGGATTGAACCAGATGTACAGCTTAGCTTATGGCACTGTTCCGATTGTTCGCAAGGTCGGGGGACTTGCCGACACTGTGAAAGATTATCATGAGTTCGATGAAAAAGGCAACGGATTTTCGTTTGAAGATTATAAAGCCGATGCTCTGGAGAAAACAATTTACCGTGCCTTGCGTATATACGAAGACAAAGATACCTGGAAAGCCATTATGGAACGCGGAATGAACGAAGATTTTTCATGGGAGCATTCTGCGAAAGAGTATTTGAATTTGTATGAAAAATTAGTCTCCTGAAGAAAAAGAAAAAAATAATATTATTTTCCATTCCGCTGTTGTTTTTGATGTATTTAGGAATTTCCTATGCTGCTGCACTTGTTTTTACCTCCCCGACAAATTTTATAAGTATTAATAAACCTGAAAATGTTCAGTTTGAAGAAGTTTCATTTGAGACTTCAGATTCTGTAACAATTCGAGGATGGTATTTCGCGAAAGAAAATTTCAACAAGTGCATAATCTTGCTTCACGGTTTCAAAGCAAACAAAATGGAGCCATTGCCGAGAGTTCAGATGTTTCTCGAAAATGGATTTAATGTTTTGATTTATGATGCAAGAGGACATGGAGAATCCGAAGCAGCATTGAACTCAATAGGATTTTATGAACAAGAAGATTTAACAGCCGCAGTTAATTTTATAAATGATAAAAACATAAATAATATTTACTGCGATGGTATTTCGCAGGGTGGTGCAACGATTGTTTATGCTTTAGCAAATGGAAAGTTAAAAAATGTTAAAGCGGTAATTCTTGAAAGCGTTTATGATGATTTACATAAAGCAATAGATAACCGATTTAAAAAATATACACTGCTTCCAGCAGATGTTGCAGGATATTTTATGGTAAAATTTGCTGAAGACAGATTGGATATTTCAGTGAGCCAGATGAAACCTTACGAAAGCATAAAGAAAATAAATATTCCTGTTTTAATCATAAGCGGAACTGATGATTCAAATACAAAGGTTGAAGATACTGACCATTTATTTGAAAATGCCAATTCCCCAAAAGAATTGGTAATGTTTGAAGGAGCAGGTCACGAGGATTTATATAAGTTCAATCAGGAATTATATAAAAAATCTTTAATAAGCTTTCTTAATAATTACTAATATAGGACTTCTCTCCTTTCAATCCTTTTCTAATCAATAAAAACATTTGTCCGCGTGTGTGAGCTTCATGCTCGATGAGGTGATAGATTATCCATTCTTTTGTGCGGGTTATGTCTTTCCCGTTGCGTTTCCACGTAACTTTTGTGTCAAGATCTTCATCGGTGGTGTTATCAAGGTAATCGATTAAATATTTTCTGACATCTGCAATTGCGCTTAAATATTCTTCAACAGGGATAACTGAGACAGGAGGATTATAATCTTTTTTTGGGACATCATACCAGTTGCCGTAATAAATTTTTTTCTTTAAGTCATCGGGCAGAGGAGTGCCTGTCATTGTATGATACCAGCCGGCTTCGGCTTCTGCAAGATGCATAAGATATGCGCCGACAGGGAACTCACCATCCATCGGCTGCTGAAATAACTGCTCGGCAGTTAAATCTTTTATGCCGTCAAGTGTAACTCTTCTTATGTCTTCAAGCATGAATTTTAAAAGCTGTGCTTTCTTTTGCATTCGGTTTTATAATAGTTTAACTTTGTTGAATTTATGTTTGGATATAAACTTATTTCCTTTGACAAAAAAGCGGTAGTCAAATTCCATTCCGACTTTCAAGCCGATTCTTTTCGAAATGCTGATTTCGCTGTCATTGAACTTTTTGTAATCGCAGATTATGAGCGGAGAGTTTTTGTTGAATAACTCAACTCCATAAAATTTTCTGTTTATGTCTAATGCCTGGCAAAGCTTTCCCGGACCGTTTGTGAGGTTGACTGATTCTTCCATGTCCCGGTTCTTCATCATTTGTTCAATGCCTTCAATGGGCTCAATAGCTCTTAACAGCACACCGTTGCCTTCACCTTTTCTGCCTGCGACTGCGTTGACGCAAAAACTGCTTCCGTAAATAAAATATACATAAGCGTGTCCTCCTTCTTCGTACATGATTTGATTGCGCGGGGTTATCCGCTGATAAGAATGAGATGCAGGGTCATGAGCGCCAATGTATGCCTCGACTTCGACAATCATTCCCGATAAGATTTTATTTTTTGTTTTGCGGACTAAGAGCTTGCCAAGCAATTCTTTGGCAACTATCAGAGTATCTCTTTGAAAAAATTTTTGCGGCAGGGGAGTATGATCAATTTTCACATTATTCTCAATTATCCAATATTAAATCACTGGTTTCCGTCTTCACCGGGATTTTTATCCGGAACTATCTGATCTTCCTGCTTCAAAAGCTGTTCAATCTCTTCAGGAGTTAATTTTGGTTCATCACCTGGCTTATCACTTCCGTCAGGTAATTTAGTATTAATCACATTTGTAGAATCGAAAGTTGTTTTTATTGAATCAACCGGAATTCTCGATGTATCTATCAAAGTGTTGTCTTTTCCGAATGAATTATAATAATCAACTCGTGGTTTTATGTCCTTTGCAAAATCGGAGTTTGCGTAATCTTTTATTATTCGGTTGTAATAAAGCATAGTGCTGTCTTTGTTGGAATATACATTTTCATATATCCATCCGAGAGAGTAAAGCGTATTATCCACATACCCGCTGTTCGGGTATTTTGCCAGGACATCCTGAAACTTTGCGACCGCGTCAAAATAATTCCTGTCATTAAAGCTTTTTGCGGCAAGATTATAAGATTCTTCCGCAGCATCTTTTTCGATTTCCACTTCTTTTATTCCGAGAATTTTTCTTGATTCATTTGCAAAGACAGAATTCGGATATTCGGAAATCAAACCGTTCAGTAAATCATTTCCTTCAGCATCCCTGCCAGCATTTTTATATACCGTTGCAAGAGTATAAATTGCTTTTGGTTTTAATGGTGAATCGCTGAAATCTTTTATCAAGATATTCAGATAATATGCTGCAGAGTCATTGTTCTGAATATCAAATATAAAAATTTCCGCAAGCTCATAATAAGCATTAAACTTTTTTGTTCTCTCATCCATAACGTTGCTGACGGTTGAATCGAGAGGATTATTGGTTTCAGGAATTTTTAAAGTGTCATTAATTTGTTCATTAACTTGTTCGGGATTTTGTTCCGGCATATAACCATCGTCGCCTTGCTGACCTCTTCTTCTGTTATCGTTTGAATCAAGATTAATTGAATTTAACCCTCCGCCTTTAGGTCCCGGACCTTCCTCATCAACAGGAGGATTGTTAGGATTATTCGGATCGGTATTTCGTTTATCATCACGAATAACACCGCGGTCTTCATCAAAAATTTTTCTAAAATATTCAAGCTGGCTGTTATATGCCGGTATCTGAATTTTATTAGTTCCGTTTGCTTCTGCCTGTAAAGTGAAATACCTGTCAAGAACATCTGCTCGCTTCTGGCTTATAGTTGCATAATCGCCGCCTGAGTTTTCTTCTGCGGCTTTTCTATAATTTACGAGAGCATTCAGGTAATCATTTTTCACATCTTCATAAAACCGTGCAAGGTGGTAATATGCATCAGATGATGCTTTTGTGTTCGGATATTTAATTATTACTTCATAATATTTATCCAGTCCTTTGTTATAGTCTTTTTCAGCATACAAATTATTTGCCAGCTCAAGCTCCGCTAACTGTTTATATTCAGGATAGTCTCTGTAATCACTATTTAGGTCTTCAAGAATTTCTTCAGCCTTATCATACTGCTTATTGTAAATCAAAGATTTTCCGTAATTAAGCTTTGCAAAAAATGACAAGTCGAAGTCTGAGGTCATATTAACTACTCTTTCATATACATTTGCGGACTTTTGAGGTTCAAAAAGGTTATAAATTTTTGCGAGGATGTATTCCTTTTCGGATTTGCGTTCGGAATCTTTGGTGTTGTTAATCGAATTCTGAAAATATTTTATTGCTTCGGAAAAATTTCTTTTTGCAAGCTCATTCAGCGCGAGTTCCTGATATGCCTCGGAAATTACTTCTGTGTTTTTTGATTCCTTAAGTAATTTTTGTAAAATTCTTTCAGCTTCCGATATTTGTCCCAGCTTCATTTTTGTTCTGCCTAAAAACAAAACTGCTTCATCGCTTAAGGGACTTGCAGAAAGCTTGGAAAGGAATTCGCTGAATTTTCTTTCAGCTTGAAGATAATCCGTAAGATAATAATAAGATTTTCCGATAAGCAGAACGGCATCATCAAGAAATTTTGAATTTTTATGAAACTGTATAACTTTGGAACATCGCTCAATTGTTTTATTAAGCTTTTCTTTAACATTTTGTGAAACGGGAAGAACTATATTTAAGGAATCAAGCCGTCTGTTATATTCCGATATTGTGGATGTTCTGATTTCTTCAAGAGCTACATTATAATCATCGGTAGCTGTATAAAAGACATTAAAATAAGTGGAGAAATTTTCCATACGATTGCCCATAAAAATATAATTCGTGAAATTCTGATAATCGGGATTCAATGAAACTTCATAATTCGGCTCGGGGTCAAGCGTATCGGCACTGCCGCTTTTGGAAATTGTTCTGTTTGTTATATAATTGCACGATTGCAAAGAATAAAATGCACAAAATAATACAGATAAAAGAATGATTTTTTTCAATTTTGAAGTAAAATATTAATATTTAAAATTATCAAAACAAGCAAAAGTAAAAAGGCAAAAGTGAAGAATTTCGTCTTAATCCTAATGCTTTTTGATTTATCCGATTTTATTTTTGATTAAAAACTTCACTGAACTTTGTTTTTACTATCCATATATTGAAACATAAAATAACGAATATAAATGCAATCAAACGATAAATTTAACGATTTTCCTGAAACTGAGATAATATCCTCCGAAAAAAACATTTCCGACAATAATAATATTCCGAACGACCTACCTGTTTTACCTCTGAAAGACATAGTTGTGTTCCCTTATATGATTTATCCGATTCTGGCAGGCCGTGAGTCAACCATAAAAGCAATAAATAAATCGCTTGATAAGGATAAATATATATTGCTTGTGACACAACTTGATGAAAAAATCGAAGACCCGACTTATGAAAATCTTTATAAAACGGGTGTAGTTGCAAAGATTTTGCAGGTTTTGAAGCTTCCAAACGGGTTAATTAAGGTATTAGTTGACGGAATTGTCCCTGCAAAGGTAGAACACTTCCATACCGGTGAATATATTTCTGCTTCAATCATTATAAAGTATCAGGTATATGATGTTGATACGGAGCTTATGGCGCTTGAAAGACGAACAACGAAACTTTTTACTGATTACATACAGTCGAATAAATCAATTCCGCAGGAATCTATTGTTGCTTATAATAATATAAATGAATACGACAGAAAGCTTTATTATGTAATTTCAACGTTGAACATTGATGTTCATAAAAAGCAGAGAATTCTTGAAATAGAGGATTTAAAAACTCAGTTTTATGAGGTGCTTGTAATTCTTGGTTCCGAGCTTGAAATACTTAACGTAGAAAAAGACATCGAGAACAAGATTTATAACTCGATGCAAAAAAATCAAAGAAAGTTTATTGTTCAGGAGCAGATTAGAATTTTGCAGGATGAGCTTGGTGAAGATACTGAAACTGACCCGGAGCTTATAAAAATCCGCGAGCAGATTGAAAAGGCGGGAATGCCTAACCATGTGAAAGAAAAAGCGATGGATGAGTTTAATAAGCTGAAAAAAACTCCGCAGATGTCACCGGATTTTTCCGTGATAAGGAATTACCTCGACTGGATGGTGTCAGTGCCGTGGAGCGCATATACGGAAGATAATTTTGATTTAGTTAATGCAAGAAAAATTCTTGATGAAGACCATTATGATTTAGAAAAACCGAAAGACAGAATCATAGAGCTTCTTGCAGTATTAAAATTATTGAGGGATAAAAATATTAAGAAGCCTCCGAAAGGACAGATATTGTGTTTTGTTGGTCCTCCGGGAGTCGGTAAAACTTCGCTTGGTAAATCCATTGCCCGCGCGCTTAACAGAAAATTCACAAGAATTTCTGTTGGCGGTGTTCGGGATGAAGCTGAGATACGCGGTCATAGAAGAACATATATCGGTTCGATGCCGGGAAAAATAATTCAGGCAATGAAAAAAGCAGGAACGGTAAATCCTGTTTTGCTTATCGATGAGATTGATAAAATGAGCAGTGATTTTCGAGGTGACCCGTCGAGCGCAATGCTTGAGGTTCTTGACCCTGAGCAAAACGATACTTTCAATGACCATTACCTCGACGTTGATTATGATTTATCAAACGTGTTGTTCATTACCACTTCTAATGTTCAGTATAACATACCTTTGCCTTTGCAGGACAGAATGGAAATCATCGAGATGCGAAGCTATCTCGATTTTGAAAAAGTTCAAATTGCAAAGCGGCATATAATTCCGAAAGAAATAAAAGAACACGGACTTGATGAAAACGAAGTAAAATTTTCTGATGATATTTTATTGCAGATAATCAGAGAATACACGCGCGAAGCCGGAGTAAGGAGTTTAGAAAGAGAAATTTCTTCCATCATCAGAAAAGTTGCAAAAGACGTTGTGATGAAAGAAGCAAAAGGAATAAAGCTTCCGATTGAAATTACTTCGGAACTTGTGAATAAATATCTCGGTGTTCCGAAATATACTCAGAAAAAAGCAAACAGGGCTAACAAATCAGAAGTAGGGACAGTCAACGGGCTTGCATGGACTTCCGCAGGCGGTGAAATTCTGTATGTAGATGTAAATATTATGAAAGGTTCGGGAAAGCTTTCGCTTACAGGAAAGCTTGGAGATATAATGAAAGAATCTGCAATGGCAGGACTATCTTACATAAAAGCTCACGCCGGGAGATTTGGAATCCAGACTTCTTTTTTTAAAACTAATGACATTCATATCCATTTGCCTGAAGGAGCAATTCCGAAGGACGGTCCGTCTGCAGGTATTACAATGATTATGGCAATGCTTTCGGCAATGACAAAAATTCCTGCTAAGACAGACGTTGCGATGACCGGTGAAATTACATTACGCGGAAAAGTTTTGCCAATCGGCGGATTGAATGAAAAGCTTCTTGCAGCAATGAGAGGAGGAATAACAACCGTTTTAATTCCTGAAGAAAATAATAAGGACTTAAAAGAAATTTCAAAAGAAATTACAGATAATCTCAAAATCATTCCTGTAAGTAATGTGGAGGAAGCATTGGCGTATGTATTCGGGAAAAATAAAATCTGAGATTAATTGTAATCGAACCCTTTAGGGTTCGTCTAAGCATGATCATAGCAAAGAAACATAGATTAGAAAATGATTTATATATGGGAGAAAAAATCATTTCATTTACAATACTTGTGAAATCCGAAAGTTTGTTAAATTCAAATTATTACTTCTCGAAGTTAAAAAATCTTATCATAGAGTCTTCAAAGAAAGAAAATTGTAATATCTTAATTTTTCTTTGTATGCCTGATCATATTCATTTAATTCTTCAAGGAAATAATAAAAATTCTAATTTATTATCGGTAATTAAATCATTTAAACAGTTTTCAGGTTTTTATTTGAAAAAACTAAACTCTAATTTTAAATGGCACACTAGTTTTTATGATCACATAGTTAGAGCAAATGAAGATTTAAAAAATCAAATCTATTATATTTTGTATAATCCAATTAGAAAAGAAATTTGTGATGATTGGAAAGATTATAAATTTAAATATTCTGATATTTATGAGTTTGATAAATGGGATTTATAAACAGCGAAAGCTGAAGCTTTCGGTTACACTTTTTTTCTTTTTTTGTTTTCTTGCAAGCAATGCATTTTCCCAATATAAAAATATTACTGTTAATAAATCGCGAACGATTTTTGAACCCGAAGAGCCGGCAATTACCATAAATCCCACTAATCCTTTGAACATTCTTGCAGCAGCAAACATTGATTTTTATTATTATACATTTGACGGTGGTGCAACGTGGACGGAAGGCAAACTTCCGGGACCAATTGTATATGGCGACCCTGTTGTTTATTTTGATGCAATGGGTAATGCTTACTATACACATTTGGGTCCGTTTAATAAAACAGGAATTTACTGGGCAAAATCAACCGACGGCGGAGTAACATGGTCGGACAGTCATAAAATTTACGGTGAAGGTAACGAACCGTTTCAGGATAAAGAATGGATAACTTCGGATGTTACAAATTCTCCGTTTAAAAATAATTTATATGTAAGCTGGACGCAGTTTGATAAATATGAAAGCAAAAATCCAAAAGACAGCAGTATAATTTTATTTTCACGTTCGACAAATTTAGGAACGTCATTTACATATCCGATAAGGATTTCTGATTTAGGTGGTGATTCTAAGGATGGTGACTCGACGGTTGAAGGCGCAGTATCTTGTGTCGGACCCGAAGGTCAAGTTTATGTGGCGTGGGCTGGACCGAGAGGAATAGAATTTGATAAATCACTTGACGGAGGAATGACTTTTAATAAAGATGTTTGGGTTTGCAATCAGGTAGGCGGATGGGCATATGATATTCCGGGATTATACAGATGCAATGGCTTGCCGTTTACTGCGTGTGATATTTCAAACAGCAAATATAATGGAACAATATATATTAATTTTTCTGATGAAAGAAACGGAGACCATGATGTTTTTATTGTAAAATCAACTGATGAGGGAGCAACATGGGGAGAACCGGTTCGAGTGAACAATGATGAACTTGGTAACGGCAAAGAACAGTTTATGAGTAATTTTTCAGTTGACCCTGCAACAGGATATATTTATGTTTTGTTTTATGACAGAAGAAGGTATGATGATAACCAGACGGATGTTGTGCTTGCAGTTAGCAAAGATGGCGGGGAGACTTTTGAAAATATGATGATTAGCGATTCGCCATTTATTCCTGTTAAAAGAATTTTCTTTGGTGATTATATTGATATAGATGTGTTGAATGGTCTGGTTGCCTGCGTATGGACACGGATGGATAATGAAAAGTTGTCGATAATTTTCTGGAAAGAACAATTTTGAAAATAATATGTCACCCTGAACTTGATTCAGGGTCAACGTTCTGAATTTTTAGAATCATTTTTGTTTGGATTCCCGCCTTCGCGGGAATGACACTTGGAAAATAATTATATAATTGAGTAACGAGTTTAAAGTAAGTGCGAGAGAGTTCAGGCCACAGAAGTTTTCGGATGTAATTTCACAAAAATTCACGACCGATACTTTAAAGAATGCAATCAAAAGCGGAAAAATTGCACATGCATATTTATTCTGCGGTCCTCGCGGAACGGGGAAAACTACTCTTGCGAGAATTTTTGCAAAGGCATTGAACTGCCTTAACCGTAAGCCGAATGAATTTGAGCCGTGCAATAAATGCGAAAGCTGTATTGAGATAACTGCGGGAGTTCATCCCGACATATTCGAGCTTGACGCTGCGTCGAACCGCGGCATAGATGACGTTCGCGCTATTCAGGATGCTGCAAAGTTTTATCCATTAAAAGGAAAATATAAATTCTTCATTGTCGATGAAGTTCATATGTTAACGATTCAGGCATTCAATGCGCTTTTGAAAATTCTCGAAGAACCGCCGGCATATTTAATTTTTATTCTTGCAACGACAAATCCTGAAAAAATTCCTCAAACCATAACAAGCAGATGCCAGAGATTTATCTTAAGCAGGTTTAAAATTGATGAGATAATTCAGTCTCTTAAGCACGTTGCAAAGGAAAGAAAAGTTAAGATTGATGATGAGTCGTTATTTAATATTGCGAGATTAGGCGATGGCGCATTGCGTGATGCACTGGGTGTGTTCGATATGGCAATTTCTTTCTGCGGTGATAACATAAAATATTCAGAACTTAAAGAGTTTTTAAATCTTCCTGATAAAAACGTTTACTTTAAATTATCAGATTACATTGTTCAGGCAGATTCAAAAAACTTAATAGATTATTTTAATGAATTGGTCAACAAGGGTTTTGACATGCAAAGCTTTTATACAGGATTGACAGAGCATTTCAGAAATATTTTGATTTTAAAATCAGCCGGTAATGCAGATTTGCTTGATGAAACTGATTTAGTAAAGAAAAACTATCAGGAGCATTCTGAAAAATTTTCGGCAGAGCAGGTTCTGAGACTACTTAAGATTTTATTTGAGTCTGAACAAAGATTTAAGTTTTCGTATAACCAGAAAATATTTTTGGAAGCATTATTAATTGAACTTTGCCGGGTTAATCAGGAAGTAGTTGACGTAAATAAGCTTATTGAAGGACTCGATGAGATTAAAAAAAAAACTTTGAAGACGGGTAATTCAGGGAATGTGATGAAGTTTTCAGAGAACTCACGACCAAAAGAACAAGTTCAACACACGAATCAACCGCAAATACAAAACGAACCACCAAAGGAAGAGGTTTTACTTAAAAAATTAAAAGACCTTTTTGACGTGGTTGAATATAATAGCAATACGGGGCATTAATTACACAATTATAAATAAATGAAATATTACGGTATAAAGAAAAATTTTCTTGCAATAGAAGAAGAGTATTCAAATTATGAAAACTCGAAGATAGCAATTTTGCCTGCGCCTTATGAAGCAACGACTTCATATGGAAAAGGAACTGCAAAAGGACCGATGGCGATTCTTGATGCATCGCATTATGTAGAGTTTTTTGATGAAGAAATGAACCGCGAGCTTTGTTTTGAACTTGGCATTTGTTCATTGAAAGAGCTTGATTTCAAAAATAAAACCGGTACAAAGGCATTAGAGCATATTTACAAGCATGTTAAAAAGCTTATTGATGATGGAAAGTTTGTGGTTACTCTTGGCGGCGAACATTCGATTTCGACTGCACCGATTCAGGCGCATTATGACAGCTATCAGAATTTATCGATTTTACATTTTGATGCGCATTCTGATTTGCGTGATGAGTATGAGGGCTCAAAGTATTCTCATGCAAGCTTTGCGGCGAGAGTATCAGAATTTACAACTGATATTGTGCAAGTTGGTATTCGCGCACAATGCAAAGCCGAATATAATTTCATCAAAGAAAAAGGAATAAAAACTTTTTATGCTTATGAAATTCGTAACGGAAAATACGGTTATGACTGGGATAACAAAATTATAGACTCACTTAAAGAAAATGTTTATATAACTTTCGATGTGGATTTTCTTGACCCTTCGATAATGCCTTCGACAGGCACTCCCGAACCTCAGGGATTTTATTGGGATGAAACAGTAAAACTTTTCAAAAAACTCTCACAAAAAAGAAAAGTCGTTGGCTTCGACGTTGTTGAACTCTCGCCGCGCAAAGACTTTTCTTTTCCGGATTTTTTAACTGCGAAACTCATTTATAAGATGCTGAATTATTTTTTGTAATGGGATTCCCGCCTCCGCGGGAATGACTTCTCAGTAATTATAAAAAAGTATAATTCACGGTAAATCTTCCTGTTACTGAAGGTTTAATAACCCTTCCGGTTTCGGTTGTCTGATATGTCTCGATAATTAAGTTCGGACTGAGTATAAGCTTATCGACAGGTTTATAATTAAAACTTGTTATGAACAAATTTCTCTGGCGTTTTACAGCATCGTTATTCATAGCAGGATTAAAATAATCATATCTTCCCATAAGAGAATATTGTTTTGAAAAAAAGTAAGTAGCCGAAACCGAAACCCCTGTTTTCATAAGTGTTTTAAGCTGGCCATTTTCAACAAACCCATTTTCTCTGAAATTTTGAAACGCTTCTATTCCGAAAGAATAAACATCTTTGTTGGCATAGCCTGCAAATGCAGTTACAGTATAGTCGCTATTTGGTACAGTTGTTCCGGGAGCAATAGGGCTCGTAATTTTGGGGCGGAAGTTATAGTCAGCATATAATGTAAAAGTAAAATCCTTTGAAGGTGAATACTGAAGCCAGGAATAAAATCTTTTGTATTTATCAGTTTCAGGTCTGACACCTGAGCCGTTTCCGAACATCACCCAGTATCTTAATTTTTCTTCTTTGTCAAATCTTCCTCTCAGAGCTATTGCAATATCGCGGGATGGAGTAATACCTCGCAGGTCCATTATTGTTTTTTCAATAAATCTGAATCCCCAGAATGATTCTGAAACTTCAAAAGATGGAGAGGGCTGCATGCCAAAGATAAGGTTGCTGCCTTCAAAAACATTTTTCCAGACAACATATGCGTCTTTAATAAAAACCCCAATTTTGCCATCGCTTGTGCTTGCAATCTGGTCAGCTTCCAATCTAACTCTTGCACTGAAGTTCGATGATATTTCATTATCATAAGTCAGATAAATCCTTCTGAACTCAAAGCCGTTGAGGTCTCTTGCTCCGCCAATTGCAACATCAGGAATATTTGCAATGCCGGTATCTCTTTCGACATTATAATAATAGTCTCCAAACATGTATCCTGAAAATTTTCCGGAAATTTGAGCAGTTGAATTTACAGCAAACAAAAAAACAAACATTAGCAAAAAGTAAATTTTTTTCATTTTTATATTATTTAGGTAATGCAGATTATAAATTAATAATAACTAAACTGTAAATAGATTGTTAATAAATTGTAAATAAAATTACAAATTTTAAAAGCCCTAAAAAATGATTTAGGTCATAAATAAAATTTTAACTTTAAGTTTTATATAAAAAACCGTAGTATTGCGGAATTATGCTGGTAAAAGACAGACAAAAACAGGCAGATATCGTAACTAAACGCTTATCAGAGCATTATCCCGATGCAAAAGTTCATCTTGATTATAAAAACGCTTTTCAGCTTTTAATTTCAACTATACTTGCTGCCCAGTGCAGAGATGTGCTGGTAAATAAAGTAATGGGTCCATTGTATAAAGAGAAATATAAAACTCCCCAAGATATTCTAAAGGCAGGTGAGGCAAAATTCCGTGATGACATAAAGCTGATAAATTTTTTTGCCAATAAAGCAAGACTTGTAATCGGATGCTGTAAAGCTCTTATCGAAAATTTTGGAGGGAAAGTTCCCAGTACTATGCCGGAATTAGTTTCACTTCCTGGTGTCGGAAGAAAATCTGCAAGTGTTATTCTCGGAAATATTTTTGGAGTAAAAGATGTAATAATTGTAGATACACATGTTATAAGAGTGGGCGGACGTCTTGGATTAACAGATCAGACGGTAGGTGATAAAATTGAAAAAGAATATAAAAAATTAATTCCACCCGATAAGCAGTTCAGATTTTCCGTTGAGCTCAGCGAGCATGGAAGGGTAATCTGCGATGCGCGTTATCCGAAATGCCCTGTTTGTTTTTTAAATGATATTTGTCCTTCCGCATACATTGTAATGCCTGAAAGAAAAAAGAAAGATGCATCTAAATCAAGATAAGTTAGAAGAGCTTAAAAAAATCGAAGTGATTTTGATGGATATGGACGGGTGTCTTACTAACGGAAATATCATTTATACATCAGCGGGCGATGAAATAAAAATTTTTCATACTCATGACGGCTATGGCATAACACGGGCGCGAAGCCTGGGAATTAAATTTGCAATCATCAGCGGGAGAGGGTCGCCTGTGAACAAAATGCGTGTTGACCGTCTCGGGATTGAACATTTATATGAGCATGTGGAGGATAAATGTGTTCCTTTCGAGGAATTAAAAAAACTTTACAATCTTCCAAATGAGGCATTTGCTTTTATAGGCGATGATGAATTTGACATTCCATTGTTACAGCAGGTTGGATTTTCTTCCTGTCCGCAAAGCGCAATAGAGATTGTGAAAGACCATGTCGATTTAGTCTGCAATAAAAACGGCGGAGAGGGATGTGTGAGGGAAATAATTGATATTATTCTGAGAGCTAAGGGGTTAATCCCACCGATTGTGAAATTGCCTTCTTAATTATACCAAAAATTATTTACAAATAAAAAAATATTTTTCTTTTTCCGCGGGAGTCATCCTAAGTATCATACTATAATCCGGATATCGGGTCATTACTTTCTCCAAAACACAATCACAATAACCCGAAGCTTTATTCGTATCATTATCAAAACTTGCTTTTGAAAATTCAATGCATTCGGAATGATATTCTTTCTTGTTCAAATCTGACCACCCCTTTTGCTCTTGTTTCCCGCAAGAAATCAAAATCAATCCTGTAATTAAAATTGAAATGTATTTCATTATTTTTAATTAATCAAGAAAACGTTCTTTCCATTCAGGTCTCGGAAGCAGGCAGCTTTCCTGTTTTCCAAACATTCTATAACGGTTTTTTGCAATCAAGTTATAAAAAAAATCACGCATTGGCTTTGGGATAATTATAAAAGCATAAAGCAAACTCCACATTCCGCCCATTATTTTCATTGCCTGAAGCGCAGCCGAAGATTTTGTGTAATACTTATCACCTACAACCATAACAAATGAATCAAAGTCCTGAGTAATTAATCCAAAGTGTTTCAGAATCTCCTGACCTTTTTCTTTTTGCAATGCAGCATACATAAACTTTCCCGTTTTGTCACGCTGGATCGTGAACTTCACAATCCAGTTGCAAAGATTGCAAACGCCGTCGTATAACAATATTGGTTTGTTATAAGGTTTAAACTCTGACAAGCTTTGCTGTTAAATGATTTTGAAAATCAACTTTTTGCGTCTGCATGTTTCCAAAATAATTCAATGTATTGTCTTTCACTTCAAATATTCTTTGCGTTCTTACAATTCTTTCATCATTATAAACATTTTTATACTCAAACGTTAAAATATTTTTATTGCCTGAGTTTTCAAGTGTGCCTTTCATCCATTCAAATCTTCCGTTGTTCTGGACATTGTTCATTTCATAACTTCCGTCTTCCTTGCTGAAAATATACCCGCTTTCAGAATGAAGCGGCAAATTATTTTTTTTATAAAAAGTTTTTTGGATATATGTTATAAGCGGTTCGCAATTATTAGTTTCAAAAATTAATTCTTCTCTATATTCGCATCCTTCTATAGTTGGATATTGAACTGCTCCGAAACCTTCCCACTTGCCGAGAAGAAAATTTAATTTATCTATAGATTCTTTTAAGTCAGGCATTTATTAATATTAAGATTCTAAAGTTTTTTCCTGTTTCTTTTCGGATATATCGGCGTAATAAACATCCCAGACCATAATTTCGGTTGTGCCGATTTCATTCATTGGAGTGCCATTGCTTAACTGCTGCGCTTCTTCTATGCTGTCGGCATTTATTAGCGTTAATCCGCCCGCGTGGTTCTCAAACCCGCCTCCTCCGCATGCAACGAGCTTGCCTTTTTTCTTCAAGTCTTTCAGCCATTCCATTAAACGTGGGATTCTGCATTCGAATTCAGTTGAGTCGAACTCATCATCAGGTTTATTTGATTTCCAAATTAACGCATAAACTACACGGAAAGGATTTTCTTGAGACATAATATTATTTAAAATTCAGAAGTTTGACAATCATGACAATATGTCATATTCACTAGTAAATAAAAATTGAATTTTTATCTGAAAAAAGCAGTGAAGTTTGGTCTGCCAATTGCCTTACATTATTATGAACTAATTAAAAACAATAATATGGCAGAAGAAGCAAAATCATCGGGTGTATCAATATTCATCATGGCGTTGATATTTATTGCAGTTCTGTTTTTCATCTGGCTGATCTACAATCAGTTTAATAAAAAGACTGAAATAGATGTTGATATAAAAGCACCGGGCTCACATATATTATTAGATGAAAACAATTATAAAATTGATATTAATCGTTTGAACTGGGAAAAAGCGAGTTAGTTTTTTTCTCAAAGTCCAGCAGCCATTTTTTTCGCCATAAACCGCCGCCGTAACCGGTGAGCGTTCCGTTTTCTCCAATAACACGGTGGCAGGGAATTACTATCGCAATGCGGTTCATTCCATTTGCGTTTGCAACCGCACGGACAGCTTTAGGAGCTTTTATGTTTATTGACTGAGTTTTGTATGATACCGTTTTGCCATAAGGAATTTCCATTAAAGCCTTCCAAACTGTTTTCTGAAAATCCGTTCCGGGAGTTATCATAGGGATATCAAAAGTTTCCCGCTGACCTTCAAAGTATTCATCTAATTGCTTTTTAACAATCTCGTGCAGTTTATGTTCACCCTGTATAAAGTTTGCGTTAAAATGCTTTGAAAGATATTTGAATTCGGTTTCAAGCATTCGTCTATCAGTGAATTCAAGCAAACATAATCCTGCTTTCTTTTCATCTTCATCATCCAAAATCCCTGCAAACATTGGACCAATTGGAGAATTAATTCTTGTTAAATAAATTATTCTTTTATCTTTTGCTTCTGAGGGTGAATTGCCGATGAGAGATTTAAATCTTTCATTAAATCCGCTTAAAGATTCATAACCCGAATCAAATGCCGCATCGGTAATCGATTCACCGCTTGCAATTTTTTTGAAAGCATTGTTAATTCTTAACATCCTTTGATATGCATGAAAAGTCAAACCATGATTTTTTAAAAACCATCTTCTTATTTTTGCAGGCTCAATTCCGCTTTTGCGAAGGTCATAATCTTTAAATCGTGAATACGGGTCTTCGTTTAATTTTTTCAGAATGTTTTTTATCCACTGCGGAGTTTCGCCGGGACTTTCAAGCGGCTGGCAGATTTTACAAGGACGAAAGCCATATCTTAAAGCATCATTACAGGAATCAAAAAACATTACATTTTCGAATTTCGGTTTTCTTGCCGTGCAGACGGGTCTGCAAAAAATTCCTGTTGATTTTACTCCCACCCAAAATACACCGTCAAATGAGGTGTTTTTATTAAGCAGTGCATTATACATCTCTTTATCGGATAGCGATATTGATAAATTTGTTGTCGTGTTCATTAAAGTTTTTTTATTCAAAATTAATATATTAATTAGTATCTCAACAACCGAAAAATTGACAAGTAATTTTTACCTGCAGGTATGAGTTAATACGATTTTATTGATAAACAATTTAATTAATTTAGCAAAATTAAATCTGATTTATGAGGTTATTATTACTTTCTATCTTCATACTTATTTTTAACTCTTCATTTGCGCAAGTTCCTGAATTATCAATTGATAATCTGTCAATTCATGCAAACATAGAAGCATATTATGCAAAGGATAATAATTATGAGGAGACTGAAAGAACTTATGCTTCAACTGCGTCTTTTACGGATGAGTTCAGGTTGGATATTGCGTCCTTAACTGCGAAATATGAAGATAAAAAAGTCCGCGGGACGTTTACGCTGCAATATGGAGATATTCCCGATTTCAACTGGGACCCTCGATATAAATATATTCAGGAAGCAAATGTCGGATTTTCTCCCGTTGAAAACTTATGGATTGACGGAGGGTTTTTTATAACTCATGTCGGAAATGAAAGTATGTTTCCTAAAGATAATTTTTTAACCTCAATTGCAATCGTTACATATTATGAGCCGCTTCATCAAAGCGGAATAAAGGTCAGTTATGATTTCAGTGATAAATTTTCTGCGGCGGTGTATTTAATAAATGGATTTAACCAGCTTTCCGATAATAACAAAAATAAATCGGGAGGATTTTCCATTAACTATAAACCCGGTAAGAGTGAAGAAATAATTTATAATGCAATAGTAGGTAATGAACAGCCGTACGGTGAAATTTCAAAACTCAGATATTATGGCAACTTAACTTTCAACAAAGATTTTGGAAGAAATAAACAAGTAAACTTAACTGCTTCGGTTGACTTGTGCGGACAGGAAAAAAGCAATTTAGTTAATCCAAGCAATGACGGATTTTGTTTCGGGGGATTGCTTGCATTGCGGTATAATTTTAATAAACAATTCAGCGTGTCGATGCGCGGAGATTACTTCAAAGATGATAACGGAATTTTATCAGGAACATACGTTACTGCCTCAGGGAAAATATTAGGATTAAGCTCTTGGTCGATTGCAAGCGGAGTGGAATACCGCCCGATGGAAAGCTGTTATGTCCGTCTTGAAGGAGGATATATGCTTTTGCTGAATGACCTCCGTTTATTCAGCGATGATGACAACTATAAAGTCACGGGAATATTTACTATGGGTGTCGATATATAATTATCAGTTATATTAAAACTTCAACTTTAAAAACTGTTTTTGTCTGACCTGAGATTTCGACACGTTTCTTATCAACTAAATACTTCAGTTTTAAAAATCCCGTGCGCTTTGATGCCTGAATTGAATTGAACTCGGTCTTACCTGTTTGTTTATGCCAGAACGGAACTAAAACACACTGCGCGCTTCCGGTTACGGGGTCTTCATCGATTCCCGACTTAGGAACGAAACATCTCACTACATAATCAATGTCAGGTTGATTGCTTTTCGCGGTTACAATCATGTGTCCAAGCCCAATCCCTGTTAACGCTCCGATATTTGGTTTTAAATTTAAGACATCTTCTTCTTTTTCAAGATGCGCAAGAGTCCAGTCATTAGTGCTTTCATAAATGTCGATTGGTTTAAGTCCGGTGTTTTCAAAAAATGCTTTTGCCAAATTAACCTTACTCGAATCATAAACAGGAAAGTTAAGTTTAATCCATCCATTATCGTAAGTAACTCGCAGTTCACCCGAACGGGAATCAAAAATTATTTCTTTGTCTTTCGGGACTATTTCTTCTTCATACATTATGTTCGCAGTTGCAAGAGTTGCGTGACCGCATAAACCAATTTCGACCGTCGGTGTAAAAAATCTTATTGAATATTTTTTATCATCGATTGGATAAATAAAAGCAGTTTCTGCAATGTTCATTTCCATTGCAAGATTTTGCATAAGTTTTTCATCGAGGGGTTTGTCGACTAAGCAAACTCCCGCCGGATTCCCTTTGAACGGTTCTGATGTGAATGAATCAACCTGATAGATTGTAAGCGCCATAGCTTTGAATAAATTAAAATTTAATTATTTAGACTAAGAATTTTATAATGTGTGACAGTATAATATACTTTTAAGTAATACGTTTAAAAGTGTAGAAAGATTTATATTAAAAGGAATGGGATGACCCTAAGGGTTCCCCCCGCCTGCGCGGGAATGACTTCGATTTGTGTCCATTAAAAAGGACATTAAACCAATTAAAAATATTACTGTCTTAAGATAAAACGCTATATAAAAAACGGTATGAGCGAAACAAGAAAGATTAACCACTTATATAAAAGAGCAGGGTTTGGAATACCCATTAATGAGCTCGCTGCAAAACAAAATAAAAGTTATGATGAGCTTGCAAAAAGCTTGATTGACGACTCCAAAAGCTTTACCAGTCTTTCATTACCATCAGATAGTTACGTTGATGCAGATTATGAAAAGCGAAAAAAACTTTCACGTAATGAAAGGCAGGAACTTCGTAAGCGAAACCGAGAAAATATCCGAAAAATAAATACCGAATGGCTTGAAAAAATGTCAACTGACAAAGCTGTGCTTCGTGAGAAGATGACATTTTTCTGGCATGGACATTTTGCATGCAAGAGCCCTGTTTCAAGATTCAATGAACAGCAAAATAATCTTTTGAGAAAACACGCTCTAGGAAATTTTCGCGAGATGGTGATGGATGTTTCAAAAGACCCTGCAATGCTTCAATTCCTGAACAACCAGCAGAACAGGAAGAAAAGTCCGAACGAAAATTTTGCAAGAGAACTGCTTGAGTTGTTTACAATCGGAAGAGGGAATTACAGCGAAGATGATATAAAAAATGCTGCGAAGTGTTTTACGGGCTGGGGATATAATCCTGAAGGAGAATATGTTTTTAGAGAGAAACAGCATGACTTCGGTGATAAAAGTTTTATGGGTAAGACGGGAAATTTTTCAGGTGAAGATATTATAAATATGGTCCTTGATAATCCAAAAACCGCTGAGTTCATTGCAGGAAAAATTTATAAATTTTTTGTGAATGATAATGCTGATTCTGAAATCGTTAAGGAGCTTGCAGATAATTTTTACTCGTCAAATTATGACATAGGAAAATTAATGTATGAAATTTTTTCATCGGACTGGTTTTATGATGAAAAAAATATCGGCGCAAAAATTAAATCGCCTGTTGAACTGCTTGCGGGAATGTCGAAAGTTTATAACATAAAGTTTGAAAATCCGAAATCGGTGCTATACATGGAAAGAGCAATGGGGCAGACATTATTGAATCCTCCTAATGTCGGAGGATGGGCAAGCGGTAAAAGCTGGATTGATACATCATCGATGATGTTCAGAATGAAGCTGCCGGAAATAATTTTTAAATCTTCAAATATTGATTTTGAAATTAAAGAAGACGCGGAAGACCTGATTGAAAACGATGTTAAGATAAAGAATGCGAATAAAAAATTAAATAAGTCTGTTAAAACTACGATTAACTTAGAGCCGTATGTCAGTTCTTTGTCAGGCAAATCAAATAAAGATGTCATCGATAACTTGACAGAGTTTATGCTTCAGATAGAGACTCCGCAAAAGACGAAAGATTTGGTTTTGAAATATGCAGATGATTCAAACGCGGAAAATTTTGTTGAAAGCTCCATAGAAAGAATAATGAGTATCCCTGAATTTCAGTTGTGCTAAATTAAAAATTTTAGAGGCAATCAAATGTCAAAATTTTCACGAAGGAATTTTTTAAAGCTGTCGGCTCTTGCATCAACTTCGTTGTTCATCCCGACATTCATAAAAACCGTTCAGGCAAAAGAAGTAACAAGCGCGCTCGCAGGCGGATATAAAAAACTTGTTGTCATTCAGCTTTCCGGCGGAAACGATGGTTTGAATACCATAATCCCTTTTAAGAACGATGTTTATTATAAAAACAGAAACGGCATATCGATTTCAGAAAAAGAAGTTTTGAAAATCACAGATGAGCTTGGATTTAATCCTTCTCTTGAGAAATTCAAAGCTCTTTATGATAACGGTTACTTATCTGTTGTGAACAGTGTAGGTTATCCTAATCCGAACCGCTCGCACTTCAGGTCAATGGACATCTGGCATAGTGCAAGCGACTCAAACAAAACTGTTAACACAGGTTGGATAGGAAGATATCTTGATTCGGAATGTCAGAACTGTAAAAATCCTTATAATGCAATCGAGGTAAATGAAAATCTCAGTCTTGCAATGAAAGGTGAAAGTAAAAGCGGCATTGCAGTCGAAGACCCTGAAAGATTTTTCTTAAGCACTTCTGAAAAATTCTTTGCGGATTTAATTAAGGCAAACGGAAAATCAGACCATGATGAGAATGTGAGTTATCTATACAAAACAATGGTAGATGCGACAAGCTCTGCGGAGTATGTTTATAAAACTTCAAAGATTTATAAATCGAAATCAACTTATCCGAACACAAACTTCGGAAGAGATTTGAAAACGATTGCCGAGCTGATTATTTCAGATATTGACACAAGCGTTTTTTATGTAAGCTTAGGCGGATTTGATACGCATGTAAATCAAACAGGAAGACACGAACGTTTGCTTAAAGAAATGTCAGACGGTGTTTATTCTTTTATGGAAGATTTGCGGATTAACAACAGACAGGACGATGCGCTTGTAATGGTTTTCTCAGAGTTCGGCAGAAGGGTAAAACAAAACGGAAGCGGCGGTACTGACCACGGAACAGCAAATAATATATTTTTGATTAACGGTAATTTGCGAAAGCCGGGATTTTATAATGAAGCGCCTGATTTAGGCGATTTGGAAAACGGTGATTTAAAATATAAAATTGATTTCAGAAGCGTATATGCGAATGTTTTGAATGACTGGCTCGGTGTAAGCAGTCAGAACATTTTAGGCAAAAAATTTGAACCTTTAGGAATAATCTGAGTATAAAGTTTAGACTGCGAGCCCGTCTCCTAATTGATAGTTGAACAAAATCTATGGGCAGCAGCAGGGAAAGTTTTTCCTTCATATTCCCATATTCTCCACACCAGCCCGCGTAAATGCGGGCTTCTTTTTTGTTTAATTTAAGCTTATTGATTTACAATTGTTTTTAGAAAACCGAATTAATATTTTATCTTTGCGTTAATTTTTGACAAAGATAAACTAATATAAAATAGAGCATTTGATACTAACTTTAATCGGCGGATTTGTTTTAGGTTACCTGCTTTCGATGCCTCCGTTAGGACCGACAAATGTTGCAGTTACTGTAAAAGCATTTAAAAAAGAAACTAACGAAGCAATTGCAATTGGCGCAGGAGCGGGATTTGTTGATTTTTTTTACATCCTTGTTGCATATGGCGGGGTGAGCTTGTTCTTATCTTTTTTACCTGATTCATTTCGTGATTATTTTTATGCTAATCAGGATATATTTATAGTTGTGATGACTTTTATAGGATGCGCAGTTGTTATAATATATGGTTTTAAGATTAAGAAGATGAAAATTGATACCGGTGAAATTACTGCAAGACAAAAAGAACAAATTAAAGATGTTTTAGATAAATCGAAGGAAGTTTTACACAAGACGGAGGAAAATCTTGAAAAAGTTTTTCATCATAAGGTAATTAAAAAGAATGGCTCGAGTATTTTCGGAAATTTTCTAACGGGAATCTTACTATGCATTTCTTCTGTTACACTTCCTGCATCCTGGATAGCTATAGTTACTTATTTCAAAGGATATAATTTAATAAGCAGTGAGTTTTTAAGCGGTGTTCTTTTCGGGCTTGGAGTTTTTCTCGGTGCTGTGTTATGGTTTTATACATGGGTAAAAATAATTTCAAAAAATACACACAGAATAAAACCTCAGGCTCTTGCAAAGATAAATATTTTTGTTGGGTATTTCCTTATTGCGTTAGGCGGTTTCCTCCTCTATAAAGCAATTGACTTCACAGTGTCGTTGTAAGATTTATGTTATGAAAAGAAGTATATCCATATTTTTGTTTCTGTTGTTTTTAGTTTCATCATGTGACCAACAAAAGAAACCGGTTCAGGAAAAAATTTCATTTAATGATTTTTTTAATAAAATTAAAAATTCCCTAAGTGATTCATTGTTAAAAAAAGATTTTTCTATTGGATATTTTAGGGATCCGGTTACATTTATTTACAGCGTCGATTCAAATATAATTTTTTTTGATATAAAAAAAGAATTAATTACTAAAAAAGATATAAAAATAAATAGGGCACAACTAAATTTAGACACTAATAAAATTATTGCAGAGATTAACTCCTATATTAAACTTATGCGGCAATTGAAAATTATTGCTATGGGTAATGAGAAAACTTACGGTAGATTTACTATCACTTTTAATGTACTGAATTTAGATTCTTTGCCAAAATCTGAATATAAAATTACTCATAAGGAAGGGCAAATGATTTATTTGTATGAGCAATATAAAAGTGAAAACATTAATTTATCTGGTTTTATTGGTATAGGTAATAATTGGTTTTTAAGGTATGGGAAATATTAACTTAAATTTTAAAAATAGAAAACCTGTCTGCGAGTATTGCCAGGCGAACATAAAAGATGAGTCTTTTATTGTTCATTGTCCTGAATGCAATACTCCGTATCATATCGAATGCTGGACGGAAAACGGAGGGTGTGCTGTATACGGATGTAATTATAAAATTGCAAGTAAAGCAGAGAACGTTACGATTGAATCAATCGAAGACGTTAAAACCAATGTGCAGTATCTTATAAACGAAGGCAGATATGTTGATGCAATCACGGAATGCAAGCGCTTACTAAAAACCGACAAGCGAAATACAGATTTAAAAAAATTATATAACTCCGCAGTTCATTTAATAAATACAAGAACAAAGTTTCTTGAGAACGGGGATAATGCTTTTAACAACCGTGATTATAAGGCTGCTGAAATTTATTATAACAACGCTTATAAATATCTCGATGATGAATCGAAGGAATTTTATTCATCGCGTCTTTCGATAATAAAAGAAAAAATTCCTCTTGAAAGAAAAAGGAAAGTTAGAAATTCGATTCTTGTTAGTTTCATTTGTATTTTGATTCTCGCTTCACTTGGGTATTTATATTATTACTTTTATTATCTCGAAGAAGAAAGAGCATTTTCCGATATAGAAAGGAATGATAACGTTACAGATGTGCAGATGACTGAAATGCAGATTTCGAAATATGAAAACTTCATACGAAAATATCAGCAGAGTGATTTAAAAGAAAAAGCATTTGAAAAGATAAATTATTTTGCGGGTATTCTTGCAACGAATTTTTCTGATGAAGACTGGAGAAATGCTTACAGGTATCTCAATAAAATAGATGAAGCAAAAAGCCCCAAAACATTCAAAGACATTTATAACAAAATTTATTCAAAAGCGAGGGAAGAGTTTAATACAAAGATTTCTAATGTAAAGCGGCTCGATGCTCAAAGAAAGTTTTCCGAGGCAAAATCTCAGCTTGAGTCAGCCATTGAAATCCGGGATATGTTTCCAAATTCGGATTTGAGATTTAATTCAAGCAGTTTGAACTATAGCTTGTCGCTTTTAAATAAAAAAATATCATCTTTGTCCCGATATGCCAGTTTGAATGAAGAAATTTCGCAGAAATATGAGGAGCTTAAAAAATATGGTGAAACTACACCTGTGCAGACACCAATTCAGATTAGCGCTAAAGTGACTGATTACATAGACCCTTCGACTGTTTCTGCAAAATTAATGGATTCAGGCAGGTTAATAGCGATTAGAACGTCAGATGTCAATTTAAGAATTGGTGAAAACGTGGTTTTAACGTGTTCAAGAAGCGGGAATATTGAAATAATTGACAAAAACAACGAAAGTTTATCCATCCCATTATATATCCAAAATTATACAGATAATACGAATTTTGCTGATATTTATAGCTCGTCTGAAAATGAATCGATTAGGATGCGGATTGAATATTTAAGAGAGCAAAGAGCCAAAATTGATAGTTTGCTTGGGCTCGGTTTAAAATTGTAAATTTTACTCTCAAAGACGAAATAGAGTATTGATTAAATGATTAATTTTGAATATTTTAAAGATTTTGCATTGCCTTGAAATCATATTAAAACAGGATTTTTATAATATTTTAATAGGGTAGGTAGCGAAGCGGTCAAACGCAACAGACTGTAAATCTGTCGACTCAGGTCTTCGGAGGTTCGAATCCTTCCCTACCCACACTCTTTCATTATCTTCGTGGAATAAAGAAATTGGAGATTCAAATTTTTACCCAAAAATATTTTTTATAAAATAATTTAGTAAAGATAAGAATAGTTAGTTCGGTTCAATAACTACTCACGGACATAACGAAGTATTCAAGGAAGTTGCTTAGTTCTTTTAAAAGATTTTAATAAGCTGATGTAGCTCAGTTGGTAGAACATCCCGCCAAGGCGGGAAGGTCACCAAAGTTCTTTAAGAAAAATTTTAAAGCTGATGTAGCTCAGTTGGTAGAGCACTTCCTTGGTAAGGAAGAGGTCACCGGTTCAATCCCGGTCATCAGCTCGAATCGGTAGAGCATCCCGCCAAGGCGGGAAGGTCACCAAGTTAATTTTGAGAATAACTCAAACAAATAAATGTTCTTTGTCTATATTTTAAAATCCGATTCTCTGAACAAGTATTATGTTGGTCATACAGATGATATTGATAAAAGAATTTCCGAACATAATTCTAAAAGGAAACACTGGACATCTAATGCTAATGATTGGTGTTTGTTTTATAAAGAAGAATTTGAAAGCAGAAGTGAGGCAATGAAAAGAGAACGGTATATAAAGTCATTTAAAAACATTAAAAAGTTTTTAGAGTTTATTAATAAGTAGAGCATCCTGTCAAGGCGGGAAGGTCACCGGTTCAATCCCGGTCATCAGCTCTCAAGTAGTGAAATGGTGAAGTAGTGAATTTGTGAAGGAAAGATTTTGTCTAATTATAAAGGTTCACTGTTTCATAGATATGAAATGAGTTTCGACAAGGTTTGATTCACCATTTCACAATTTCACATTTCGCAACTTAGAAAAGTTTGCGGGAGTAACTCAGTTGGTAGAGTCACAGCCTTCCAAGCTGTTGGTCGCGGGTTCGAGTCCCGTCTCCCGCTCAAAAGTTTAGTAAGTTAAAAGAGATTCAGCATTATGGCAATTACAAGAGAAGAATTAATTAGGTTGTTAAACGAAGACCTTTCGAGAGAGTACCAGGCAATCATTGCTTATGTAAACTATTCTCAGGTATTGAAAGGCGCAGAGTATATGAATATTGCCGGCGAGCTTGAAGTTCATGCAAAGGAAGAATTAGAACATGCAATCACGATTGCATACAACGTTGATTACCTTGGTGGTATGCCTTCTGTAACACCTGTTGCTGTTAAAACTTCCGAGAAAGCAAAAGACATGCTTGAGTTTGATTTGGAAAACGAAAGAGTTACGATTAAAAATTACAGAGAAAGAGTAAAACAATGTGAGGAACTTGGTGAGTACGCGATGGCTGAACAAATCCGCGAGATTTTAGTTCAAGAGCAAGACCATCTTGTTGCACTTGCAACTGCCTTGGGTATTGACCCCCCAAGAATATAATAATTTAATCAGAGCTTAAACGAATTAAACGGGTGTAGCTCAATTGGTAGAGTAGCGGTCTCCAAAACCGTTGGTTGGGGGTTCGAGTCCCTCCTCCCGTGCTTAAAGCAAAACGAAAATAAAATTTTTATGAAAGATAAAATTGTTGCTTATTTTGAAGACATCTTCAGAGAGATGAAAAAAGTCTCCTGGCCTAAAAGAGAAGAGCTTATCGATTCAACTAAGGTTGTTGTTGTTACGATGATAATTTTCTCAGTATTTGTTTATGTGGTTGATAAAGGAATCAGCGAAATTTTAAAAGCAATATTTTAATATTTATTAATATTAATGATGACAGAAGAAAAGGTTATAAATACTGAAGAAAATACAGAAGAAAAAGAAGTAAAGAGCGAAGAAAATACTGAGCCGAAAGCTGATGATTCATCGACCGATAAAACGGGAGAAATGATTGATGACCCGAATAGTAATTTCAGATGGTATGCAGTCAGAATAATATCAGGACACGAAAAGAAAGTTAAAGCGCACCTCGATGCAGAAATTAAGTTTGAGAATATGGGCGACAAGATTCGCAACGTTCTTATTCCCGAAGAAAAAGTTTTTGAAGTAAAAGGCGGAAAGAAAAAAGTTAAGCTGAAAAATTTCCTGCCGGGATATATTTTAATAGAAGCCGACTTAGATGAAAAGGTAAGGAAATTCATTGCAAACACTCCCTCTATCATTAACGTAGTCGGAACGAAAAGCATAAAAGGACAAAAGCTCGAAGCTGTTCCTTTGAGATCTGCCGAGGTTAGTAGAATAAAAGCAATACTCGACAGCGAAACAAAAACAGAAAAAATCGACATTCAGCTTAAAGTCGGTGACCCTGTTAAAGTTACAAGCGGACCGTTCAATAATTTCAGCGGTAACGTTCTTGAAGTTAACCTCGAGAAGATGAAATTAAAAGTTATGGTAAGCATTTTCGGAAGAAAGACACCTATTGAGCTTGATTTCACTGAAGTAGAAAAAGAAAAATAAATTAATTATAGAGATACATAAAAAATGGCTAAAAAAATAACCGGATTTATTAAATTACAAATTCCTGCCGGCTCTGCAACGATGGCGCCTCCTGTTGGTCCTGCGTTAGGACAAAGAGGGGTAAATGGTATGGAGTTTTGCAAACAGTTCAATGCAAGAACTCAGGATAAGAAAGGTCTTATCATTCCAGTTGTTATAACTGTTTATTCCGATAAATCATTTACGTTTATCACTAAGACACCACCTGCTGCAGTTTTATTGTTGAAAGCTGCCGGAATCGAAAAAGGTTCAGGTGTTCCTAATAAAAATAAAGTTGCTAAGGTAACAAGAAAGCAGCTTGAAGAAATTGCCACAACAAAGATGGCTGACTTAAACGCGAGAGATTTGAATGCAGCAGTTAACCTCATTGCGGGAACTGCAAGAAGCATGGGCATTACAGTAGAAAACTAAAAACCGTTTTTAAGGAATTAATAGAAATGAAACTCACTAAGAAACAAAAGAAAGAATCACAAGTAGCTGACTTCAGCAAAGAATATAACTTAACCGAAGCTATCTCTATATTAAAGAAAGGCGAGAAAGCAAAATTCGACGAGTCTGTTGATATAGCAGTTAACTTAGGCGTTGACCCTAAGCATGCTGACCAGGTTGTAAGAGGAACAGTTTCTCTTCCTAATGGAACGGGAAAAAGCGTTCGAGTTCTTGTTATTGCAAAACCTGAAAAACAACAGGAAGCAAAAGACGCAGGTGCTGATCATGTCGGATATGAAGATTACCTAAAGAAAATCGGTGAAGGATGGACTGACATTGACGTTATCATTGCAGCTCCCGATACTATGGCTGAGCTCGGAAAGCTTGGAAAAGTTTTAGGACCGAGAGGTCTCATGCCGAACCCGAAGAGCGGAACAGTTACACCAAACATTGGACAAGCTGTGAAAGAAGTAAAAGGCGGAAAGATTGATTTCAGAGTTGAGAAGACAGGCATTGTTCACACATCGATTGGAAAACTTTCATTTGATGAGAACAAAATTAAAGAGAACTTATCTGCATTTTTAAATACCATAATAAAACTTAAACCTTCTGCAGCAAAAGGGACATATATTAAAGCAATAACATTGTCGAGCACAATGGGTCCCGGAATAAAGATTGACAAGAATTTGCCTGATTTAAAATCAGCGGCATAACACAAAAAAAGTTTACGCACTCAAAAAATTAACAGCTGTGAACTGTTAGTTTTTGCTTCTATTTTTCAAACGTAAAAAGCTATTACAGATTAGGTACTATGGATAAAGATACCAAAATAAAGATTACCGGTGAGCTGACCGGATTGCTTGACGATTCCGATGCATTGTACTTCACCGATTTTTCGGGAATGACAGTTGCAGAGGTCGACGAGCTTCGCGGTGAATTTTATAAGTCTAACATAAAGTATAAAGTTGTTAAAAATACTTTAGCGATTAGAGCTTTGAAAGATTCAGGTAAGTACTCAAACGTATCAGAACAGCTCAACGGCTTTTTAAAAGGACCGACAAGCATAATTTTCGCAAAGGACGATATTGTAGCTCCGGCTAAAATAATAAAAAAATTCAGCGAGAAAACAGAAAAACCAAAGCTCAAAGCGGCATTCGTGGATTCAGTTGTTTACGATTCAAGCAAGCTTGGGCAATTGGCTTCACTTCCTTCAAAGAAAGAAATCATTGCAGGAATACTGGGAAGCTTGAATTCACCTATTTCGGGAATTGTCGGTTCAATCAATGCAGTAATGCGCGATTTGGCAAGCGTCATCGAAGAAGCTGCCAAGAAAAGAGCCGCTTAATTAATTCAAAATTTTAAAACAAAAAACTAAGGAAAAATAACAATGTCAGCAGTAGAAGAATTAGTAGACAAAATTTCAAACTTAACTTTGACCGAAGCAGCCGATTTAAAGAAAGCATTGGAAGATAAATTCGGTGTAACAGCAGCAGCTCCTGTAATGATGGGCGGAATGGCTCCTGCAGGCGGCGATGGCGGTGCTAAACAAGAAGAGCAAACTGAATTTACCGTTATGCTGGTAGATGCAGGTGCGCAAAAAATCAACGTAATTAAAGCAGTTAAAAATGCGACCGGATTAGGTCTGACGGAATCAAAAGCCCTTGTTGAAGGTGCTCCGAAACCGGTTAAAGAAAACATATCAAAAGAGGAAGCAAATAAATTAAAAGCTGAATTAGAAGCCGCAGGCGGTAAAGTAGAGTTAAAATAATTAGTAAACTCGAAGTAATAATTTAGTTTTTAATAATAAAACTTTCTTATCAAAAATATTGTATAATTCTAAAAACATTATAATCCCCTGTGAAATTTCGAAGGAAACTTTCATAGCGGGATTATTTGTTGTTTTTGGAGGAACCAACTAAATGCAAGAAAAAATAGCAGAACTGGGTTTAAAGCCAATAAACCCAAAAAACAAACGTTTAACATTTTCAAAATCTCAGTTTCAAAGTGTCCCTCCTGATTTACTTAATGTGCAGGTGCAGTCTTATAGAGACTTCCTTCAGGAAAATGTGCCTGTAACCAAAAGAAAATCTCAGGGATTACAGAAAGTTTTTGAAGACAATTTCCCAATCTCCGATTCAAGAGAAACAGCAATCCTTGAATTTATTGAATATTATGTGGAAAAACCACCTTACACTATATTAGAGTGTCAGGAGCAGGGCTTGACTTATGCCGTGCCAATTAAGGTGAAATTAAGATTATCAACAAAGCCGAATGCTGCGGCAAAAGATTATAACTATACAATAGAGCAGGATGTTTACTTAGGTAACCTGCCATACATGACCCAAAGAGGAAGCTTCATAATCAATGGCGCTGAGAGAGTAATCGTCAGCCAGCTTCACAGGTCTCCGGGTGTAGTATTCAGCGAATCAAAACACGCTAACGGAACGATGTTATACTCTGCAAGGGTAATCCCTTACAAAGGTTCATGGGTTGAATTTACTACGGACATCAATGATTTACTTTATGCATACGTTGACAGAAAAAAGAAATTCTATTTCTCAACTCTTCTTAAAGCACTCGGCATCAATGAGAAATCAAAAATGCTTGAGCTGTTTGGTTTGGTAGAAGATGCTGAGCTTACAAATAATAATTATCTGGATTATGTCGGAAGAATAACAGTCGAGAATGTTGTAGATAAAGATACAGGTGAGGATTCAGGAGTCGAAGCAGATACAGTATTGGATGAAGAAACATTGCTTACCTTGTTAAACTCAAAAATAAGGAAAGTAAAACTATTTAAAGCAGATGCTACTGATGGTGAGAAAGTAATTTTCAATACCATCATGTCAGACGACGATGAGAGTGATGAATATATAGAGAAGCCGATGATTGAGGCAATGGAGGGTAAAGGAAAACGCGGACAAGCGATTACCGATACCGAAGGTGAAAGCGCAAAGAGCTACATCGAAAAATTATTCTTCAATACGAAGAAATATGATTTAGGTGACGTCGGAAGATATAAAATAAATTATAAGCTTGGTCTCACAATAGACCCGCATATAACCATATTAACACTTGAAGATATAATTGAAATTATTTCATACATAAGAGACCTCGTTGACGGCAGAAAAGAAGTTGATGACATAGACCACTTAGGAAACAGAAGAGTAAGAACAGTGAACGAACAGCTTTCATCGCAGTTCGGTTTGGGTCTTTCAAGAATGGTGAGAACAATAAGAGAAAAGATGAGTATTCACGATGAGGAAAATCTTACTCCGTCAAGACTTATCAGCGCAAGACCTATAACAAGCGCGCTGTCTTCGTTCTTCGGAACAAGCCAGTTATCACAGTTCATGGACCAGACAAATCCGTTATCGGAAATGACGCACAAAAGAAGAATCAGTGCGTTAGGACCTGGCGGTCTTTCGAGAGAAAGAGCAGGATTTGAAGTTCGTGACGTTCACTATACACACTATGGAAGACTTTGTCCGATAGAAACACCGGAAGGTCCGAACATCGGTCTTATTTCTTCGTTGTGTATTCATTCAAGAATAAATGAACTCGGATTCATCGAAACTCCTTACAGAAAAGTTACTAATGGAAGAGTTACCGATGAGATAGAATATCTGTCAGCAGAAAAAGAAGATATGTATAAGATTGCTCAGGCAAACGAACCAATCGATGCCAAAGGCAATTTCATGAATGAAAGAGTGAAATCAAGATTTAAAGGTGACTTCCCGATGTTAAGTCCAGCGGAAGTTGATTACATCGACATCGCAACTAACCAGATTGTTAGTCCGGCGGCGGCATTGATTCCGTTCCTTGAACATGATGATGCAAACAGAGCGCTGATGGGAAGTAATATGCAGCGTCAGGCAGTTCCGCTTTTGAGACCTGAGTCTCCTTACGTCGGAACAGGATTCGAGGAAATCATTGCGCGTGATTCACGTTCGATGATAACTGCGGAAGCTGACGGTATAGTTGAATATGTATCAGGCGATAAAATCGTTGTTAAGTATAATGTAAAAGAAGATTCAGATGAAAGCTTGCTCTCATTTGATGACAAACAGACAGTTGAATATTTATTAACCAAGTTCTTAAGAACTAACCAGGATACTTCAATTAACCAAAAGCCTGTCGTAGTTGAAGGGCAGAGAGTTAAAAAAGGTGACATCCTTGCCGACGGTTCATCAACCGAAAAAGGTGAGCTTGCACTTGGAAGAAACGTTCTTGTTGCGTTCATGCCCTGGAGAGGATATAACTATGAAGATGCTATCGTTATCAGTGAGAGAATAGTTGCAAAGGATATTTTCACTTCGGTTCACATCGAAGAGTTCTCACTTGAAGTAAGAGATACCAAAAGAGGTGAAGAAGAATTAACAAAAGAAATTCCGAACGTAAGTGAGGAAGCAACAAAAGACCTTGATGAAAATGGTATCGTGAGAATCGGTGCTGAAGTAAAAGAAGGCGATATATTGATTGGTAAAGTAACTCCGAAAGGTGAAACCGAACCGACACCTGAAGAAAAACTATTGAGAGCAATATTCGGTGATAAAGCAGGCGACGTAAAAGATGCTTCGCTTAAAGCTACACCGGGATTAAAAGGTATTGTAATCAATAAAAAGCTCTTCTCCAGAAAAACCAGAGATACCGACCAGAAGAAAGAAGAAAAGAGAAGAATGGAGAAGTATGATTCGGACAGAAGAAAAGAAGTAAAAGAAATAACTCTTAAGTTCGCTGAGAAAGTCGGAATTTTGCTTGAAGGAAAAGAAAGCGCAGGAATAAGAGACAAGAAAGGTCACATTGTAGTTAAGAGCGGAACAACATTTAAGAGAGATACTTTTGTTAACCTCATTGAGAACAACGGATATGATTTTGAAGATTTCGATTATGACAACGAATGGACACCAAATAAAAGAGCAGGAGCATTGATTCCTGAGATGTATAAGAATTATAGATACAAAGTTAACGAAGTAGAAGAAAAATATAAAAGATTAAAAGTAAAACTTACGCTTGGCGATGAATTGCCAACAGGCGTAGTTAAGCTTGCAAAAGTTTACGTTGCTAAGAAAAGAAAATTATCTGTCGGTGACAAAATGGCAGGAAGACACGGAAACAAAGGTGTTGTTTCTAAAATTGTTCCTGTTGAAGATATGCCGTTTATGCCGGATGGAACTCCTGTGGACATAGTATTAAATCCGCTCGGTGTGCCTTCACGAATGAACCTCGGACAGCTCTATGAAACAGCTCTCGGATGGGTCGCAGATAATTTGGGAGTTAAGTTTGCTACTCCGATTTTTGACGGCGCAAGCGTAGAGGAAATAATCGGAAATCTTGGAAAAGCAGATTTACCGCAAAATTCAAGAACCGAATTATTCGATGGACGTTCAGGCGAGAAATTCGACCAGATGGTTACAGTCGGATACATCTATATGCTTAAGCTCTCACACCTTGTTGACGATAAGATTCACGCAAGGTCAATAGGACCATACTCATTGATTACTCAACAGCCGCTCGGAGGTAAAGCTCAGTTCGGTGGTCAGAGGTTCGGAGAGATGGAATGCTGGGCGCTTCAGGGCTATGGTGCATCGCATATATTGCAGGAAATGTTAACGGTTAAGAGTGACGATGTTACGGGAAGAAGTAAAGTATATGAAGCTATTATCAAAGGTGAAAACCTACCTGAACCGGGTATTCCGGAATCATTCAATGTGTTATTAAAAGAACTGCAAGGTCTGTGTCTTGACATTTCACTTGAATAATTTCGCGTAGTAACGGTCACAATCTCTTCATTATGATAAGAGATTAACTTTAAAAAAGAGGTTTAAAAAATGATATCAAAATCAGAAAAGAAAGTAAAAAGATTTAGCAAAATTTCGATAAACCTGTCTTCAACGGACAAGATAACCGAAAACTCTCACGGTGAAGTTACAAAACCTGAGACGATAAATTACAGAACTTTCAAGCCGGACAAAGACGGTTTGTTCTGTGAGAAAATTTTCGGACCTGTAAAAGACTGGGAATGTCACTGCGGAAAATATAAAGGTATAAGATATAAAGGTATTGTATGCGACAGATGCGGTGTTGAGATAAACCAAAAATCAGTCAGACGTGAAAGAATGGGACACATTGCATTGTGTGTTCCTGTTGTTCATATCTGGTATTTCAGGTCTTTGCCGTCAAAAATCGGTTATGTTCTTGGTATATCCAATAAAGACCTCGAAAAAATTATTTATTACGAAACATACGTTGTTATAAATCCGGGTAAAACCAATTTCAAGAAACGCCAGCTTATAACTGAAGAAGAATATCTTGACGCACTTGATAAAATGAGCGAAGAAGAGCATAATCTTGAAGATGATGACCCGAAGAAATTTATTGCTGACCAGGGCGGAAAAGCTGTTAAAGAATTGCTGAGAAGAGTTCATATAGAAGAAGATATTTTCAGATTAAGACAGGAATTGAAAGAAGACCCTTCAGCTTTGAAGAAAGCAGATAACATTAAAAGATTAAGAGTTCTCGAAGCTTTCAGGCAAAAAGAAGGCGCAAAGCCGAACAAACCCGAGTGGATGGTTCTTGATGTGATTCCGGTTATTCCGCCGGAGTTAAGACCGCTTGTGCCGTTGGAAGGCGGAAGATTCGCAACGTCTGATTTGAATGACTTATACAGAAGAGTAATAATAAGAAACAACAGATTAAAAAGATTAATCGATATCAAAGCTCCGGAAGTTATTTTAAGAAACGAAAAGAGAATGCTTCAGGAAGCTGTTGACGCTTTGCTTGATAACTCAAGAAGAGTAACGGCAGTTAAATCCGAGAACAGAGCTTTGAAATCTTTGTCAGATATACTTAAAGGAAAACAGGGAAGATTCAGACAAAATCTATTAGGAAAAAGAGTTGACTATTCCGGTCGTTCAGTTATAGTTGTCGGACCTGAATTGAAATTACATCAATGTGGTCTTCCTAAGGATATGGCTCTTGAATTATTCAAGCCATTTGTAATCAGAAGATTAATTGATAGAGATTATGTTAAGACAGTTAAGAGCGCTAAGAAATTAATCGATAAGAGGACACCTGAAGTTTGGGACATTCTCGAAAACGTTATCGATGGGCATCCGGTTATGCTTAACCGTGCTCCGACTTTGCACAGATTGAGTATCCAGGCATTCCAGCCGGTCTTAATCGAAGGTAAAGCGATTACATTGCATCCGCTTGTTTGTATTGCATTCAATGCGGACTTTGACGGTGACCAGATGGCAGTTCACGTTCCGTTATCTTATGATGCACAGCTTGAAGCATCTGTATTGATGCTTTCATCACATAATATTCTTTCGCCGCAGAACGGCGCGCCTATCATAATTCCTCACCAGGAGATGATTTTGGGTAACTATTACCTTACAAAAGAATTGAAAGGTGATTTAGGTGAAGGAAAAATATTCAGTTCTCCTGAAGAAGTAATTACTGCACATCAAAACAAGAGAGTCGGACTTCATGCAAGAATAAAAGTAAGAATCGACGGACAAATAATTGAAACAACCACAGGAAGAGTAATATTCAATCAAATCGTTCCTAAAGGAGTGCCGTTCATTAACGAACTTCTTAAGAAGAAAAAATTGATTGAGACAATCGGAAACATATATAAGACAGTAGGTAACTATGAAACAGCTTTGTTCCTTGACAGATTGAAAGACGTTGGTTATAAATATTCAACCGAAGGAGGTCTTTCCGTAAACATCGATGACATCGAAGTTCCTGATACGAAATGGAGAATTATTGAAGAAGCACAGAAGAGAGTAGCGCAGATTGAAAAATCGAAATCAAGAGGTTTGATTTCAGAGAACGAAAGATATAACAAAGTTATAGATATATGGACTCACGTAAGAGATGAAGTAAAGAGAGATTTGATGATAAACCTTACAAGGTCAAAGCAGGGATTCAACTCATTGCATATGATGATTGACTCAGGTGCAAGAGGTTCTGCAGACCAGGTTTCACAGCTTGCAGGAATGAGAGGTCTTATGCAAAAACCTCAGAAGTCGATGACCGGTCAAGCAGGTGAAATTATCGAAAATCCGATTCTTGCAAACTTCAAAGAAGGTCTTTCAATCCTTGAGTACTTTATTTCAACTCACGGCGCAAGAAAAGGTCTTGCTGATACTGCATTGAAAACTGCAGACGCAGGATACTTAACAAGAAGACTTGTCGACGTTGCGCAGGATGTTATTATCACTGACCATGACTGCGGAACAATCAGAGGTGTATTTACTGAGGCTCTCAAAGAAGGGGAAGACGTTAAAGAACCTCTTTATGAAAGAATACTTGGAAGAGTATCTGCAACGGATGTCATTGACCCTCTTACAAAGAAAGTTCTTGCAAAAGCGGGCGAAGAAATTACTGAAGAAATTGCACAGTTAGTTGCTGATTCACCAATCAGCGGTGTTGAGATTCGTTCGGTACTGACCTGCGAAGCTAAACGAGGTGTTTGCGCAAAATGTTACGGAAGAAATCTTGCAACAGGCAAGATGGTTGAAATGGGTGAAGCAGTCGGTATCATTGCGGCACAGTCAATCGGTGAGCCGGGAACTCAGCTTACACTGAGAACCTTCCACATCGGCGGTACTGCAAGCAAAATTGTTGCACAGTCTCAGGTAACATCGAAGTTCGAAGGTAAAGTTAAATTTGAAAATATTAAGCTTGTTGAATATAAAGGTGCTGTCGGTGATAATTTAGTAGCAATCAGCCGTAACGGTAAGATAAACATTATGGATGAAAACGGTTCTCAGCTTATTTCATACAAAGTTGAGTACGGTTCGAAGCTTATGATTAAGAACGGTGACAAAGTTGCAAAGAACGGAATACTTTATGAATGGGATCCGTACAACACTGTTATCGTTGCAGAGAATGACGGTATAGTTAAATATAAAAATCTTGAAGAAGGTCAGCAGTTCGAGCTTGTTCAGGATGAGCAGACAGGTCACTTCCAAAAGACCGTTATTGAAAGTAAGGATAAGAATAAATCTCCTGAAATTGAAATCGTTAACAAAGCAGGCAAAGTATTAAGCTCATACTTGATACCTGCGAAAGCAAACTTGCTTGTTGATGACGGAAACGAAGTGAAAGCAGGAACGACTCTTGTTAAGATTCCGAGAGAATCAGGAAAAACAAGAGACATCACAGGCGGTCTGCCGAGAGTAACTGAGTTATTCGAGGCAAGAAGTCCGAGTGACCCTGCAAGAATTGCTGAAATTGACGGTAAAGTTGAAATCGGAAAGCTTTCAAGAGGTAGCCGTGAAGTTAAAATTCATGCTCTTGATGGAAGCAGAGTTGTTGATTACAAAATTCCGATTGGAAAACATATACTTGTAAGAAACGGTGATATTGTAAAATCAGGTGAGTCATTAACCTCAGGTTCTTCAGACCCTGTTGATATCTTGAAAATCAAGGGTGTTGCTGAAGTTCAGGAATATCTTGTGAACGAAATTCAGGAAGTTTACAGAATTCAGGGTGTAAAAATTAACGATAAGCATATCGAAGTTATTGTAAAACAGATGCTGCAAAAAGTTAAAGTTACAGACCCTGGTGATACAAGATTCCTCGAAGGTGATGTTATTCATAAGAATGTTTTTGCAGAAGGCAACGAAAAGCTGAAAGGCAAAGTTGTTGTTAACAGCGAAGACGAAGGAAAGAAATACAAGCTCGGAGACATAGTTGACAAGAAAGAAATGCGCGAGCACAATTCGGCTCTTAAGAAAAAAGACAAGAAGCCGGTTGAAACAAGAGACGCAATTCCTGCGACTGCAGATGCAATCTTGTTGGGCATAACGCAGACTTCGCTTTCAACTGAGAGCTTTATCTCTGCCGCATCGTTCCAGGAAACTACAAGAGTTCTTACCGATGCATCTATAAGAGGTAAAGTCGATAACTTGCTTGGCTTAAAAGAAAACGTTGTAATAGGTCAATTGATACCTGCAGGAACAGGTCTGAGAAAATACAGAACCTTGCTTGTATCTAAAAAAGGCGATTACAAAATGGACACTAACGGTATAGATGAAAAACCTGAAGTAGAGGAAGCTGAAGTAGTCGAGACTGCAACCGAAGCATAAGAAATAAATTGAAATATTAGTAACATAACAAAAGGGGCGAAAAGCCCCTTTTGTGCTTTTATAAAGTATACACTCTTGTGTCATCCTGAACGAAGTGAAGGATCCCATTCTTAAAAGAAAGGGGATTCTTCGCTAACGCTCAGAATGACACGTTAATAAAATTTTCACTCCCTTTCTTATTTATGGTAGTTTTCAAAAATCCCCCACCAAAAAACTAAGTCGCAAATCATTAAAAAATCAAAATTTATTGTTTGACATTTAATTTATTTTAGGTATTTTTGTATAGTAAGTGGGGAATTGTGGTGTAAAGTGGGGGATAATTCCTGCAAAAACACGCCGCATTTCAAGAATGCAAAGAATAACTCAAAGTAATTAAATGTTTCAAGGTCACGCAATATGTAATTTAGACAATAAATCACGGGTGATTTTACCTGCGAAGTTTCGCAAGAATATTTCACCTGAAGCTGACAATAAGCTCGTGATTACTCGCGGTCTTGACTCATGCATTTATGTTTATCCGCAGGATGAATGGAATAAACTTCTTGGCGCAATAAAAAATTTCAATACGTTCAACACAACAGAAAGAGATTTCCAGAGACGTTTTTTAATGTATGTTACTGAGTGTGAGCTTGATTCTCAAGGAAGGATTTTGCTCTCACCTCAATTAATCGAATACGCAAATATCAAAAAAGAAGTTATCATTCTGGGACTGCTTGACAAGATGGAAATCTGGGATCCTGCAACGAAGAAGAAATACGACGAAGGACAGACACTTACTTTTGAAGAAGTTGCAAGCAAAGTAGCGGAAAAAGTCGTTAACACTAACGGTGCATAATGAACAAGAATAAATGAGTGATGAAAGCTATCACGTTCCCGTTCTTTTAAGAGAAACCGTTGATTTGCTTCTGAACCCTGAAATCAGCAAGCATATTATAGTTGACGGAACACTCGGCGGAGGCGGATACACGGAGGAAATCTGCAGAAAGATTTCAGATGATAGCAGAGTAATCGGGATTGACAAAGATGTAAATGCGTTAGAGTTCTCCTCAAAGCGGCTAAAAAAATTCGGAGACAAAGTGGTTCTTAAGAAAGGAAATTTCGCAGAAGTGAAATCAATCTTACAAGGATTAGGAATCAGTTCCATAACCGGAATCGTGCTCGATTTGGGGCTTTCGTCGTTTCAGCTCGAAAGCGAGGAGGGGTTTAGCTTTATGAAAGATACCCGTCTTGATATGCGAGCTGATAAAGACTTAGAGCTTACAGCTGCGAATGTGCTTAATAAATATTCTGAAGATGAGCTCAATTCGATTTTCGTGAACTATGGAGAAATAGGGAATTCAGGTAGATTGGTTGATGCTATCATAAAACAGCGTTCGAAAGAAAAATTTGAATACACAAATCAGTTAATAAAGCTTATTGAAAGCGAATACATCATCGATAAGAAAAACAAGATTAAATTTCTGGCAAAGATATTCCAGTCGTTGAGAATAGAAGTGAACGGCGAGCTGAATGATTTGAAAAAAGTACTGACCGATTCAACGGAGCTTCTTGAAAAAGGCGGAAGAATAGCGATTGTTTCGTATCACTCGCTTGAAGACAGAATCGTGAAAGATTTTTTTAAGGAAAATTCTTACACGGAAAAAGTGTCTAAATATAAACTGGGTATAGAAGTGAAAACTCCTTTGCTCAAGCTTGTTAACAAAAAAGTCGTTGTCCCGACTTACGAAGAAGTAAAAAGTAATTCACGGGCAAGAAGTGCAAAGCTTCGCGTAGCTGAAAAAAATTGATGGAAGAAACAGGAAAAAAGAAAGTTTCAATTTTATATGTTTTAATTTCATTCATACTTCTTGCGGTTGTGATGCTTATTTATATTAACAATATAATTTACGTCAACCGTGTTTCGGCAGAATCTATGAAGCTGCGTGAAGACATCGACAAAGTAAAAAATACAAATGATTTTCTTCGCACTGAAATCGAGAAACTGACTTCATTTGAGAGAATAAACACTCTTGCAAAAGAAAAGTTTAATATGAGGTATTCCGACAGCGCAATTATCCGTGACGAAGTAATTAAAATTTCAAATTAGAATTTAGATGCATTTTCTTTCTAAAAATATTACAAAACCCGTAAACTTCAAAAGAGGCGTTAACATAATTCTTGTTGCGTTATTCTTTTTGTTCGGCATTGTTGGGTATCGTCTTGCAAATTTGCAGATTATTGATTCGTCAAAATATAAACTTGCGGCGAAAAAGCAATATGAATCAAAAGTTATTTTGTATCCTTCGCGCGGACTGATATTTGACAGAAACATGAACCTTCTTGTTTCGAATTCATACCAGGTTTCAATTGCCGCTGACCCTAACATGATTGAGAATGCTGACAGCGTTGCGAATATACTATCGAAGAAATTAAATAAGGACAAAAACGAATTCTTCACAAAGCTGAAAACTCCTAATACATCTTTTGTTTATATTGAAAAAAACATCCCGCCTGATAAAATAAACGGATTGGATTCACTTGATATAACAGGGTTGATTGTTTTAAAAGAACCTGTGCGTGTTTATAACTATGGTTCGCTTGCCTCGCAAATGCTCGGCTTTACGAACAACACAAATCAGGGAATGATGGGTATTGAACAAGGTTTAAATAAGGAGCTCGCCGGTAAAGAAGGTTATATGTTAATGAAAAAGGACGGCAAAGGAAATAAGCGTCCTGATAATCAATACGAAGGAAAAGAGCCTGTAAAAGGAAATAACCTTGTTCTTACGATTGATATTAACATTCAAAAAATTCTGGAAGAAGAATTGGCGAGTGCTGTAATTCAGAATAACGGACACAAAGGAAAAGGTGTTGTGATGTCAGTAAAAACAGGAGAGGTGCTCGGTCTTTGTTCTTATCCTACTTTCGATCCGAATAACATTCAGTCGCATGATACTGTTGGAATGAAAAATTCTGTTGTTGCTGATGTATTTGAGCCCGGTTCAACGTTTAAATTGATTACCGCAGCAGCATCACTTGAAGAAAAAATTGAAACCCCCTTATCGATTATTGCTACCGAAGGCGGAGTCTATCATTCAAGTACTATTAATATGACTGACCATACAAGTGCAGCTTCGATGACATTCCAGCAGGCGCTTGAACAGTCCAGTAATATCGGAATGATAAAAATTTCAAAAAAAATCGGAGAGGAAAGATTTTATAAATATGCAAGGGACTTTGGCTTTGGAATTTATACCGGCATTGATGTTCCGGGAGAAAATAAAGGGATGCTAAAACGTCCGATAGATTTTTCAGGCGGAACTTTAGAATACATGTCAATAGGTTATCAGGTGCTTGTGAATACACTGCAATTAACGACTGCATATGCATCAGTTGCAAATAGCGGTTTGATGATGAGACCTTACATAATTAAAAAAGAAGTAGGAGATAACGGAACGGTTTTGTTTGAAAATAAACCGACAAGCATCAGACAAGTTATATCCGAAAAAACTGCGAAGACTTTATCATTTCTTTTAACAGGTGTTATTGAAAGAGGTACAGGTAAAGATGCCGCGCTCGATGGCATTAAAGTCGCAGGAAAAACGGGAACGTCTCAAAGATTGGTAGATGGAAAGTATTCAAGTAATTCTCACACCGCTTCTTTCATCGGATATTTTCCTGCAGAAAATCCTTCGATTATAATTGCGATAGTTCTCGATGACCCGAAATCAGGCGAATATTATGGAGGAAAGGTCTCTGCTCCCGTATTCCAAAAAATCGCAACAAGAATTTTAGCTTACAAAGGGGTGAGCGAACTTCAATATATGGAGCCGAATTTTCAGTCCAACGATATGTATTATGCATCTACAGAAACACAACAACAGCAGAATGCGCCGAAGTTCACAGTGCCGAATCTGATTAATTTGCGTGTTGAAGATGCAAAAGAAATTTTAAAAGAGAAAAAACTTGATTTTGAAATAATCGGTCAGATTCCAAAAGGTAAAGAAAAAGATTTCATAATTGTTGAGACACAAACTCCAGGACCAAATGAGATAATTACTTTAACAGAAAATACAAAGATTAAACTTTCAGTAAAATTCACTAAAGAAAAATTAAATAATCTTGTTTTTGTTCCTGATGTAACAAACATAAGTTTGCGTAAAGCGCTTAATCTTCTTGTGGCCAATGGATTCAAAGTGGAAGTGCAGGGAAGCGGCGGAGTAATTGACCAGATGCCGAAGGCAGGAACCGAGCAATTGCCGGGAAGCAAAATAATTTTATTCTGTAAAAATGAAATGTGATAGAAAGATTTTTTAATAGATGAAATTTTCCGAATTGATAAAAAATATTTCAAGCGTGAAAACACAATGCGAAAATGATTTTGAGGTTGAGGGGCTTGCTTATGACTCTCGAAACGTAAAAAATAATTTTGTGTTTTTTGCCATTAAAGGCTTTAAAATGGACGGAAATAAGTTTATAGACATGGCTATCCAAAAAGGTGCAAAGGCAGTGGTTTCGTCTGAGAAAGTAAATATGAAAAATTTTGTAATAACAGAAAACGTAAGACAGGCAATGGCAGAAATGAGCTGTGCTTTTTATGATAATCCTTCACAGAAACTTAATCTCATTGGAGTTACAGGCACAAACGGAAAAACCACAACGACATATTTACTCAAAAAAATTTTTGAGACATCAGGATATAAAACGGGATTAATGGGAACGATTGATTATTTATTTGGAGATAAAAAAGTTGATTCAAAATTGACTACTCCCGAGTCAATCGAAATAAATTATATGCTCAATGAAATGGTGAAAGCAAATATAACGCATTGCGTCATGGAAGTTTCATCGGTTGCGCTTGAATTAAAACGAGTTCATGGATTAAAATTTAAAGCAGGAATATTTACTAATCTTACAAGCGAGCATTTGGATTTTCATAAAACCATGCCTAATTATTATAATGCAAAGAAAATTTTGTTTGATGAATTGCCCGCAGAAAGCATTGCAATATCAAATAAAGATGATTCGTATGGTGAAAATATTTTGGGTGATTGCAAGGCACAAAAATATTTTTATAGCATTGAAAATCCATCTGAGTTTAAAGCTGAAAACATAAGCATTGACACAACCGGTATGGAATTTAATGTAAATATAAATAATTCGAAATATTATTTCGAAACAAGCATGACCGGAAAGTTTAATGTATATAACTGCCTTGCTGCAATATCAACTTCAGTGCCTATGGGGATAAAAGTTGAGAAAATTCAGAAAGCACTGAAAGATATTGAACCTGTTAACGGAAGATTTAACATCATTAAGCTGCCAAACAATGCAAGCGCAATAATTGATTATTCGCATACATCAGATTCCTTGAAAAATGCTATCGAGGCAGCAATTGAAATAATATCTGACCGCGGCAGAAGCGGCAGAGTAATTACGATTTTTGGGTGCGGAGGAAACCGCGACACAACAAAACGTCCGGTGATGGGAAACATTGCAACGGAGCTTTCGGATTATGTAATCATTACTTCTGATAATCCGAGATTGGAAAATCCTGACGCAATTATAAAAGAGATCGTCGCGGGCATTCATGAAAAAAATAATTTTGAAACTATTGCTAACCGCGAAGAAGCTATTAAAAGAGGGATGGAAATTTCTCAAACCGGCGATTTGATTTTAATCTGCGGAAAGGGACATGAAACTTATCAGGAAATTAACGGCGTAAAAAATCACTTTGATGATAGAGAGATGGTAGAAAAATATTCAAATCTTGCAAAGAACTGAAAATTATTGAAACCTAATTTTACCATAAAAGATTTTTTAAGCGTTAAAGGTTCAAAATATAATGGTGTTAATCTCGGGAGAAAAAAATTTACAGGTGTTGCGATTGATTCAAGAATTGTCTCCAAAGATGAGGTTTTCATTGCCATTAAAGGTGAAAATACAGACGGGCATTTATATCTGACTGATGTTTTTAAACGAGGCTGTAAGTTAGTAGTTGTTAGTTCCAAGTCATATACTGTACTAAGAGAAAAATTTAAAAATAAAAATTTTATAATCGTAAAAGACACAACGAAATATCTCGGACAGCTTGCACAAAATCATTTAAAAAATAATCGTGTGCCGGTTTTGTGTGTTGCAGGAAGCAACGGCAAGACTACCACAAAGGATTTAATTTCTGAAGTGCTTTCAAAAAGATATAGTATATTGAAAACTGAGGGGAATTTAAATAATCATATCGGTTTGCCTTTAACGCTATTGCGGTTGAATAAATCGCATAATTTTTGCGTGCTTGAAATTGGAAGTAATTATTTCGGCGAGCTTAAGTATTTATGTGAAATATGCAAACCTGATTTCGGCTTGGTAACAAACATCGGCAAAGAACATCTTGAGTTTTTTATAAACCTTAAAGGTGTTGCTAAAGCCGAGTTTGAGCTTTATGATTACCTGAAAAAAAATAACGGAATGTGTTTTTTAAATCTTGACGATAAATTTGTTTCTTCATACAGTAAAAAAGTAAAAAAAGAAAATAAATTTACTTATTCGTTTAAGTATAACGCAGATGTTAAAGGAAAATTTATCGAGTTCAATAAAAAGTTTCAACCGGTTATAAGTGTGAGATATAAAAACAAAGAGTTTACGACCTCGGTTAACACATTCGGCTTGCATTCGATATTTAACGGCTTGGCAGCAGTTTCAACAGGATTATATTTTGATATTAAAATCAGTGACATAAAAAGTGCTTTACAGAATTTTAATGCTTCTTCATCAAAAAGAATGGAAGTTGAGATGCATAAGGGTGTAATGATTGTAAACGATGCATATAACAGCAACCCTGATTCAGTAAAACTTGGACTCGAGACTATAAAAAAATTTAAAACCAAAGGTAAAAAATATATTGTGCTTGGAGATATGCTTGAACTTGGAAAATCAAGCAAAAAAGAACATTCAGATGTAGGCAAATTAGCATCTGAAATGAAATTTGAAAATTTATATACATATGGTCCTGAGTCTTATAATACGCACAAGTCTGCAAAGAGCGTGAAAAATAATTTTTACTTTACTGACAAACAAATTCTTGGAGATTTGTTGAAGCATGATTTGAAAAAAGACGATATAGTTTATGTAAAAGGTTCTCGAGGAATGAAGATGGAAGATGTCATAAAAATAATAACAAGCTGAATGTTATACTATCTGGCAGAATACCTAAACAGACTTTATAATCCTCCGGGATTTGATGCATTTCAGTTTATCACATTCAGAGCTGCGATTTCTGCCATTACAGCTTTGCTAATTGCTTTTATTGTTGGTCCGTGGATATTAAAAAAATTGAAGCTTAAACAAATCGGTGAAGCAAAAAAAGAAGACGGTCCTAAGTTTCACTGGTCAAAGGCAGGAACACCGACAATGGGCGGAATTATCATCTGGGTTTCCGTTTTAGTTCCTGTTTTACTTTGGGGTGATTTGAAAAATATTTATGTTCAGTTGATTTTATTTGTAACCATATCAATGGCGCTTGTCGGGTTTCTTGATGATTATCTGAAAGTTGTTAAAAAATATAAAAAAGGTCTTATAGAAAAATATAAATTAATGTTTCAATTTTTGATTGGGTTCATAGTTGCCATGGTTATTTATTGGGCTCCCGAGTTTCAGGGAATAAATACTATAACAACGATTCCATTTTTGAAACAAATCGAATTTGATTTTTCATTTTTTTATATACCCATCATAATTTTTATAATTATGGGAACATCCAATGCAGTAAATTTTACCGATGGCTTGGACGGTCTTGCGACAGGAACGGTTGCAATTGTTGTGTTCACTTTAGGAATTATTGCTTATGTATCCGGGAATGTGGAAACTGCAAAATATCTGAATGTAATTTATCTGAAAGGAAACGGTGAGCTTGTAATTTACTGCGCAGCATTTTTCGGCGCAGCGCTTGGTTTTTTGTGGTATAATTCTTATCCTGCGCAGGTGTTTATGGGTGATACCGGTTCGCTTGCTTTGGGAGCGGTTGTAGCAACGTTGAGTATTTTAGTCAAGAAAGAATTTTTATTACCCTTGCTCGGCGGAATATTTTTCGCCGAAGCTTTGTCGGTTATCATTCAAAGATATTATTTCAAGCTGACAAGAATTAAATATGGAGAAGGAAAAAGAATTTTCAAAATGGCTCCTTTGCATCATCATTATGAAATGATGGGAATTCCTGAACCAAAAATTGTTATGAGGTTTTATATTATTGCAATCATTCTTGCGATAATGACATTAGCAACATTTAAAGTTAGATAAGAATTTAATGAACGATAATTTTTTAAATAATTCATTTGCAATTTTAGGAGCAGGCAGAAGCGGTTTTGCTCTTGCAAAATATTTATCTGATAAAGGTGCAAAAGTATTTCTGAGCGATGAAAATTCTGAAAGCAAATTAAAATATATAGACGTTAATGTGCTTAACAAAATGAAAATTGGTTACGAGTTCGGGGGCCATTCACATAAAGTATATGGTTATGATGTAATTGTGAAGAGCCCCGGAATTCCTATGGAAGCTGAAGTTATTCTGAATTCAATTAAAAATAAGAAAAAAGTTTACGGTGAAGTTGAAGTTGCATACAGATTTTGTCCGTGCCCCGTTATAGCAATTACTGGTACAAACGGGAAAACCACAACAACGATTTTAACAGGTGAAATTTTTAAAAATGCAGGATTTGATGTTAAAGTCTGCGGAAATGTCGGCTTAGCGTTTTCCGAAGTGTTAAATGATTTAACTGAAAAATCAATTGTAATTCTTGAAGCGAGCAGTTATCAGCTTGAAAGCACTGAGAAATTCAAACCTGCTGTTTCGGTTTTTTTGAATTTTACCGAAGATCATCTAAGCTGGCATAAGACAATGGAAAATTATTTCAGGTCAAAAATGAAAATCGCAATGAATCAGGATGAAAATGATTTATTTATTTTTAATTATGACGACGAGTACATAAGGAATAATTTTAATGATTGCAATGTGATAGCTGATAAAGCAGCGTTCACACTATCGGATGAATTAATGGATGAATTTCTGACATCGGGATGTTATTTGAAAAATAATATGATTTATTATTTTGATAATCAAAAAAATGAATTGGATAAAATTATTAATTCAACCGAAGTGTTCATAAAAGGCAGGCATAATATTGCTAATGCGATGGCTTCAATCATTACAGCAAAAAGATTTAATATTTCGAATGAGGTAATAAATAAAACTTTAAAAACTTTTAAAGGTGTTGAGCATAGAATTGAATTTGTGAAAGAAATTAACGGAGTCAAGTATTACAATGATTCAAAGGCAACAAATATTGATTCTGCTCTTGTAGGGATTCAAAGTTTTGATAAAAATATTATTCTCATAATGGGCGGACAGGATATGGAGGTTGATTTTGCACCACTTGAGCAACTTATGTCGCAAAAAGTTAAGCAAATAATTGCAATAGGCGAATCAAAAAATCAAATTTCTGAATTTTTTAATGATAAAGTAAACACAATAAAAGCTGATTCTCTCGAAGTTGCTGTTGATATAGCAAATAAAAAATCTTTAAAAGGTGATGTTGTTCTTTTTTCTCCTGCGTTTAAAAGTTTTGATATGTTCGAAAATTTCGAACACAGAGGAAACGAATTTAAAAAATTTGTAAATAGTTTAAAGTAAGCTTAAAGTGAGATTAAAAGATTATAAAATAGACGTCTGGATTTTACTTGCGGTATTGTTTCTGCTGATTTTCAGTCTTGGTGCGGTTTACAGCTCAAGCTCAACTTTTTCTATGGACAAATTCAACGACCCGGATTATATGTTTAAACAACACCTGATTAAAGTTGCGATTTCGATTTTCTGCATCTTCCTATTTGCTAGATTTAACTATAAAGCATACATGGATTGGGGAAAATATTTAATCTGGATTTCGATTGGAATGCTTGCGTTTATTTTTGTCGGCGGTGTGAGCGAAATAAAAGGCGCGAGCAGATGGATAAGCTTAGGACCGTTGAGTTTTCAACCATCGGACGTTGCGAAATTCACTTTGATAATTTATGTCTCAACTTTGCTGGTAAGAAAAAAAGATTATGTGCAGATGCTATATAGAGGATACTTGCCGATTTTGTTTTACATTTTACTTGTAACAATTTTGGTAGCGCTTCAACCCAACTTTTCGACTGCATCATTAATTTTTATAACCAGCATCTTGATATTGCTTAATTCGCCTGTGAAGCTGAAACATATTTTTTATACAATTACTGCCTTGATTCCATTTGCTGTTATATTTGTCTTATCGAAGTCATACATAATGGGACGTCTTTCATCGCATGCCGAGTATACTTCAGGGGGTAATTCTAATTACCAGCTTCAACAAGCGATGATTGGTTTTGGTAATGGAGGAATATTTGGTATTGGTCCGGGCAACTCGCTTCAAAAAGAATATTTTCTGCCTGAAGCACACGGTGATTTTATTTTTTCAGTTGTCGGTGAGGAATATGGCTTTATAGGAACGTTCATTGTAGTTGCTCTTTTCGCAGTGATAATGATTCGCGGTTATAAAATCGCAAAAGATATGACGGAAGATTTTGGAAGATATGTTGCATTCGGAATAACAACAATAATTTCTCTTTATGCAATTGTGAATATGTGTGTATCGACAGGTTTAATTCCAACAACAGGGGTTCCAATGCCATTCATTAGTTACGGCGGAACTGCGATGATAATTAACTCGATAGCAATAGGAGTTCTGCTAAATATTTCATCTTTCAGAAATGAACCTGCAGATACGGAATGGACTCCGTTTCTTGAGGAATCGATAAGATGAAAATTATAATTTCTGGCGGAGGCACCGGAGGTCATATTTATCCGGCGATTGCAATTGCCGATGCGTTGAAAAAAAATTATGAAGAAGTTGAAATTCTTTTTATAGGAGCAAAAGGCAGATTGGAAGAGAGATTAGTTCCAGAATATAATTATAATTTCAAAATAATTGACATTGCGGGCTTTGACCGAAAGCGTTTACATAAAAATTTAGGGCTTCCGGTAAAACTTTTGCGCTCCGTTACAAATAGCATGAAGATTATAAAAGGATTTAATGCAGATATAGTTATTGGAACAGGCGGATTTGTTTGTTTCCCTGTTGTGTATGCCGCGCAGAGATTAAAAATGCCGAACGTAATTCAGGAAGGAAATTCTTTTGCAGGAAAAACCGTGAAGATGCTTTCAAAAAGAGCTGATAAGGTTATAGTGAATTTTGATGATACAAGAAAATATTTAAAAAGGAATGATAACGTTATCAGAATTTCTCATCCGATAAGAAGCTCCATGCATAGAATAGATAAAGTAGAAGCTAAAGCAAAACTTGGCTTAGATAATAACAAAACAATTTTCATTTTTGGCGGAAGCCAGGGTGCAGCAGGAATAAATGATGCAATTGCAGAAATCGCAAAAAAATTGGCTGAAAAAAATATAAATATCATCTGGCAGACAGGAAAAGCTCAATATGAAAATTTAAAAAATAAATTTGAAAAATTTTCTTATAGAATTAAAATTTTTGAATTTATAAATGATATGCAAACTGCTTATTCCGCGGCTGATTTGGTAATCTGCAGAGCGGGAATTGGCAGCATAATGGAGCTTGCATCAATGAAACAACCTGCGATTTTAGTTCCATACCCCTTTGCAACAGAAAATCATCAGGAATTTAATGCAAGAAGTTTGGAAAAAGAAAATGCCGCAATTGTAATTTTACAAAAAAATTTATACGGAGATTTGTTCAATAAGATAAATGAAGTTTTATTTGATGAGACCAGGTTAGCAAAATTAAGTGATAACATTTTTAAATTTGCAGATCCTGAAGCTGCAGATAAGATTGCAAAAATAGTAATTGAAACAGCAAAAAAATGAAAGACAGAAAATATAAATTCAAGTTGGATTTTTATTATACTTCACTTATTATTTATCTGTTCTTTCTTATAGGTTACGCAATAATTAGAGGAACTTTTACCGACGGAAGTTTTTATGTCGTTCTGAACGACCCGATAATATTCATAGTTCTGGTTTTCATTGCGCTGTTTTTTATACTTTTAATTTCCAATTATGTGCGGTCACGCGAGTTGATATTTCAAGATGACAAATTTATTGTGAGAAACAGGTTTGGTGAAAGGTCGATTTTATACAGCGACATTTTACAGGTAAAATTTTCGAGAGAAAAAAGAAGATACAGCGAGGAAAAAAGTCCTCATAGAATTGTAAAGCTTAAATTAAAAAGCAGAAAAAGATGGTTGAGAATGAGATTAGCGGATTATAGCAACAATAAAGAATTAGTAAATGAATTTAAGAATATTCAAAAAAATATTTCACAACAATCGGCATAATTGAATAACGGATTATCAAATATTAAAAAAGTTTATTTCATCGGAATTGGCGGAATCGGTATGAGCGGCATAGCTGAATATCTTGCTGTTCAGGGAATTGAAGTTTCAGGCAGTGATGCAGCATCATCCGAAATAACCGACAGATTAAAAACTTTTGGAATAAAAATTTTTGATGAACATAAAGCGGAAAATATTTCAAGTGATTTGGATTTAATTATTTATACAGCAGCCGTGAAAGAAGATAACCCTGAATTGAAAAAAGCAAAAGAGCTTGGAATCAAATTTATAAAACGTGCTGAGATGCTCGGAATGATTGTAAATGCAAAGAAACTTATTGCAGTAAGCGGAGCGCATGGAAAGACGACTACTTCTTCGATGATTTCAAAAGTTTTTATCGACGCTAATACTGACCCGCTTATTTTTGTGGGAGGTAATCTTGATTTCTTAAACGGAAGCTCAAGCAGATTGGGAAAAGGTGAATATGCAATTGTTGAAGCTGACGAATACGACAGAAGTTTCTTAACGCTGCATCCTGACATTGCTGTAATTAATAACGTAGAATTTGACCATTCGGATGTTTATAAAGATTTGAATGATATAATGGATAGCTTTAAAAAATTTATTTCGAACCTGAAGCCTGATGGAGTTATAGTTGCTTACAGCGGAGATGAAAATATAAAAAACTTATTAATTGGCTTAGGAAATGTAAAACGGTTTGGTTTTAATGAACATGATGATTTTTACATCAGCGATTTGAGAAATGAAAACGGAGTTCAATATTTTAAAATAAACGGTAAAGAGCTGAAGTTGTCTGTTCCGGGAAAACATAATGTAATTAACGCGACTGCCGCTTATGCTTGCGGTTTTATGTGCGGAATTAAAGATGATATTATAGCAAAGGCATTGTATGCTTTCGGTGGAGTTAAAAGACGTCTTGAATTAAAATACAAAAATGCAATAAAAGTGTATGATGATTATGCGCATCATCCTACGGAAGTGCGCGCAAGTTTTGATGCAATAAGACGGAATACAGACGGCAGAGTAATAACGGTTTTTCAGCCGCATTTATATTCCCGGACAAAGGATTTTTATAAAGAATTTGCAAAAGAGCTTAAAGATAATGATGTTGTATTTCTCGCAAAGCTTTATCCCGCAAGAGAAAAAGCAATTGAAGGTATATCGAGCGAGTTAATATTAAACGAGCTCAAAAATCTGAACAAAAAAGATTCATATTATTTTGAAAATGATACTGAATTGCTAAATGGAATTAAAAAAGAAATTAAAAATTCCGATACATTGATTTTTCAGGGTGCGGGTTCAATCACAAATTTGTGTGATAAATTTATTAAAGAGTACATAAACAACTGATAATTAATTGAGTAAACCAAAAATCATAGGACTAATTTTGCTTGTTGCTGTTTCGGTTACTGCAGTGGTTGTCTTCGCGAACAAATGGCGTAATAATTTAAACTATGATAAAATTACAATCGAGGGAAACCACACTATTCCATCAACCGATATTCTTGAGATTGCAAGATTGAGAGAAGATTCGACAATTAACCTTGATGAACTGAATATTGATTTAATTCAGGATAGAATTTCAAAGCATCCGGAAATTAAAAAAGCTTTTGTGAGTAAAGAACCGCCTGATTTGCTTAAAATTGAAGTCATAGAAAAAAGACCGATTGCAGTTCTAAACACAAGCATGGGAATTAAGTTAATTGATGATGAGCTTGAAATTTTTCCTTATAGAAATATAGAGAAGATTTATGATTTGCCTGTAATAAGCGGTATTCGAACTGAAGATAATATTAAAGGTCTTAACAATATAAATAAAAATGAATTGCGTGCGGCATTGTTCATCGTTCTAAATGCTTTTAAGGAAAGCAAAGGGTTGTATAATAATATTTCTGAAATAAACATTGCCGATTCGACAAAGCTGATTGTTTATTCAAATGAAAAATCAATTCCGTTTTATCTTCCATATTCAAACGCTCAGGATGTGAAGAGCAAAGAATATCAGGAAGTAGTGCGAACAAAAATGAGGTTATATGATAATTTTATGAATAATATTTTTTCAAAAATTATGACCCGTGAAATAGAATATGTTGATTTAAGATTTTCAAATCAGGTAGTGGTTAAATATAAAATTTAATTTAAATGGCTGATAAAAAGAAAACAAAAAACCAGAAAGAAGTAAATGATAATATTGTTGTCGGACTTGACGTCGGAACTACAAAAATTTGCGTCATAGTGTCGCGTGTAAAATCAGATGGAACTGTCGAAATACTTGGCATCGGCAAATCACCGTCATATGGTCTTCATAGAGGCATTGTTGTTAATCCTAATAAAACAATTGAATCGATTAAGTCAGCTATTAATGAAGCCGAATTAAACTCCGGATTGACTATCAAATCTGCATCAATCGGTATTGCAGGACACCACATAAGATGCATTCAGTCAAGCAGTGCTGTAGGAATTAATAATCCTGATAGAGTTATTGAAGAAGACGATATAAGACGGCTCGTTGAGCAATCAAAAATTTTAAAGCTCCCGAGTGATACAAAAATTATTGATGTAATTCCTCAGGAATATATTATCGACGGTAAAGATGGAATATTCGAGCTGCCGGTAGGAATGTTCGGAGTAAAACTTGAAGCAAAAGTCAATATAATCACAGGTCTTGTTTCATCGATTGATGATTTATCGAAATGCGTTACAAGCAGCGGACTTGAAATCGACGACATAGTTCTTGAACCAATTGCGTCTTCATACTCAGTACTTGATGAAACAGAAAAGAAAGTTGGTGTTGCGATGATTGACATTGGCGGCGGAACAACTGATATAGCTGTTTTCAAAAAAGGGGTTTTAAAATACACGGCAGGCATCGGCATTGCAGGAAGTCTGGTTACAAACGATATAGTTGAGGCAATCGGAATTTCGGAAAGCGAAGCCGAAAGAATAAAACGTGATTATGGCTATGCAACAATTGATGAAATCATTAACGATGATACGATTCAGGTAGAATCGATAAAAGGAAAAGTTCCGAAAAAAACAAGGAAGAGCATCCTTGCAAGAATAATTCAAGCAAGAATGACCGACATCTTCGAGCTTGCAGCGATTGAAATAAAAAATTCTCAGATACAAAACGAGCTTCATGCAGGTGTTGTGGTTACAGGCGGTGGTTCACTTATAAAAGGAACAAAGGAACTTGCAGAGCAGATTCTCGGAACAGAAGTTAATCTCGGAATCCCAACGGGTGTTTCAGGCGGGTTAATCAAAGAAGTTGAAAGTCCGATTTTTGCAACGGGTGTCGGACTTATTCTTCACAGGATAAAAACCTTAAACGATATTAATAATCTCGGACTTAAAAAACCAACAAGAAAAAAAGTCCCGATGAATGCAAAAACTATTTTCACAAAAATAAAAGCATGGTTCGATGAGCTTTGATGTAAAAAACATCAGTCGTGCTTTAAAAGGAATGAGAATATTCCTAAAAAGTTTTATAAAAAAATTTATTTAAATCATTAATTTAATTGAAAGGGTAAAAAAATGGCAATTAAACTAGTTACTAACAATGTTGATGGTGCTAAGATTAGAGTTGTTGGAGTGGGCGGCGGCGGCGGAAACATTATTAATAACATGGTCGATGAAGGCATTAACGGTGTCGAGTTCATCGCGGTCAATACCGATAACCAGGTATTGGAGCTGAACAAAGCGCATGTTAAAATCACAATCGGTCGTGAGATTACTAAAGGTCTGGGAGCAGGTATGGATCCTGAAAAAGGAGCCAAATCTGCTGAGAACAGCAGAGATGAAATTACACGCGCGCTTGAAGGAAGCGACATGGTATTTATCACTGCAGGAATGGGTGGTGGAACCGGAACAGGTGCCGCTCCTGTAATTGCAAGAATTGCTAAAAGTCTCGATGCTCTTGTTGTTGCAATAATAACAAGACCTTTTGACTTTGAGGGCAAAGTTAAATCCGTGCTTGCAAATGATGGTATTGAAAAACTTAAAAGAGAAGTTGACAGCTTAATCATAATTCCTAATCAGCGATTGATTGAGCTTCTTGATGACGAAGAAATTACCCAGCGTGAGGCATTCCAGCACGTTGACAGAGTTCTTTATCATGCAACAAGAGGAATTTCTCAAATCATTACAGAAGCAGGTCAGATTAATGTTGACTTTGCTGACGTCAGGACAACAATGAAAGGAATGGGTGATGCAATGATTGGAACGGGATTAGCTTCAGGTCCTGAGCGTGCTGAAAAAGCAACCCATGCTGCACTTGATAACCCATTGCTTGAGAATATTGACATCACAGGTGCAAAGAGAGTTCTTACCAACATCTGCACTAACGGTTCGCTGAAGATTAAGGAATTCGATTTGATTAACAAAATCATCATGGAAAAAGTCGGCGGGGATTCAGGTGTGATTCTCGGAATGGTCGAAGACCCGAAGATGAAGGAAGATGAACTGATGGTAACGCTCATTGCTACCGGTTTTCGTAAAGAAGAAGTTATCGATACAGGAGCTACAAACGTTCATAATATTTTCGATTACGGAAAAAAAGAAGAGAGCAAAGTTATCGAACCGCAAACTCAGGAACAGTATGAACAGACGGTAAAAAAACCTATGGTTGCAAGAAAGGTTCAGGAAAACGATTATCACATAACCGAGATTCCCGGTGATAACGATTTGAAGAAACTCGACAAACCGGCTTTTGAAAGAAGAGGAATCAACATTAACCTTAATGAAGATTTCAGTGAGCCGGTAAAAGAGAAAGATGAATACGATGATTTTGGCTTTGAGGATTTGAATCTTGACGAGGACTTTCAAAAACCTGCTTTCTTAAGAAGACAAATGGACTAACGATTTTAATTTTCTTTGCATTCTCTATAACATACATCTCAAAAAACCCGGTCGCTTGCCTTGGCAAGCGCCGGGTCACTCCTTCAAATTAGGCACAATTTTAGGTGTTGAAAAATTTATTAAATTAAAATAATTTTGTTTAGTTCTTTAATTTAGCTTTCACTTATTTAGAAAGGCGGAGGGATTAGGCCCTGTGAAGCCTTGGCAACCGCTCAAAAACTCAAAAATTTGAGGTTTGGTGCCAATACCTATTTTTCGTTACCTACATCTTTTAACGAAAAGCTGATAAGTCAAAAGTAGATTTTAACTTTAACAAAGAGTTTGAAAATCTCTCTTGACGATGTCAGGAGAGATTTTTTTTTGTGGTTAAATGAACTTAACGCTGATTTGGTATGATTTTTTTATGATTAACGCAGGTTATAAAAAATCATAACAATTCATAAAATATCAGTGACAATCTGCGTTAAAAAATATTAATATGGATAAAACTAACATACTAAAAGAATTACTGAAAAAAAGAATATTGATTCTCGATGGTGCGATGGGAACAATGATTCAAAGATATAACCTGACGGAAGAAGATTTCCGGGGAGAAAAATTTAAAGATTATCCGCATTTATTGAAAGGGAATAACGATTTGCTTTCAATAACACGTCCGGATATTATAAAAGCAATTCATGGAGAGTATTTTGATGCAGGTGCGGATATAATCGAGACAAATACTTTTAACTCTACCTCAATCTCACAGGCAGATTATAAACTCGAAGATTATGTCTATGAAATAAATTTACAAGCTGCAAAAATTGCAAAAGAAGTAGCTGAAGAATACACAAAGAAAAATCCTGATAAGCCGAGATTCGTCGCAGGTGCAATCGGTCCTCTGAATAAAACTTTATCGCTTTCTCCGAATGTTAATGACCCTGGATATCGAGCTGTTACGTTTGATGAGGTTGTAAATTCATATTCCGAACAAATAGACGCATTGGTAAAAGGCGGTGTCGATATTCTTCTTGTTGAAACCATATTTGACACACTTAATTCTAAAGCTGCACTGTTTGCAATTCAGAAATATTTTAATGAGAATAATATAAAGCTTCCTGTGATGGTATCAGGAACAATCACCGATGATAGCGGAAGAACACTGTCCGGACAAACTGCTGAAGCATTTTTATATTCCGTTTCTCATGTTGATTTACTTAGCATTGGATTCAACTGCGCTCTTGGAGCAAGTAAATTACGTCCTCATGTATCTGATTTATCTGAAAAGTCCGAATTGTTTGTCAGTGCTTATCCAAATGCAGGTTTGCCGAATGAATTCGGTCAGTATGATGAAACTCCCGAATCAACCGCAAAGCAGCTTGAAGAGTTTATGAAAGAAGGTTTGATTAATATGGTTGGTGGATGTTGTGGAACAACTCCCGAACATATTAAAGCCGTTGCGGATGTTGCTCAGAAATATCCACCACGAGTGCCTCCTACCCTTGAGAAATATCCGCATTACAGCGGCTTAGAACCGCTTGTGATTTACCGTGAGAGTAACTTTATAAATGTCGGCGAGCGAACAAATATTACAGGTTCTGCAAAATTCAAAAAACTTATTAAAGAAGGAAATTTCGAAGAAGCATTATCAGTAGCAAGACAGCAGGTTGAAAACGGTGCACAGATTATTGATATAAATATGGATGAAGGCATGATTGACTCCGAAGAAGCAATGGTAAAATTCTTGAATCTTATTGCCTCTGAACCAGATATTTCAAAAGTTCCGATTATGCTTGATTCTTCAAAATGGTCGGTCATTGAAGCAGGATTAAAGTGTGTTCAAGGTAAGGGGATTGTTAATTCAATTTCGCTTAAAGAAGGTGAAGAGAAATTCAAAGAGCAGGCACACAAAGTTAAAATGTATGGAGCTGCTGTTATCGTGATGGCTTTTGATGAAAAAGGACAGGCAGATAATTATGAAAGAAGAATTGAAATTTGCCAGAGAGCATATAACATTTTAACCAAAGAAATCGGTTTTGCGCCTGAGGATATAATTTTTGACCCGAATATTCTGACTGTTGCAACGGGAATCGAAGAGCATAATAATTATGCCGTTGATTACATAAAGGCAACACAATGGATTAAACAAAATCTTCCCGGTGTTCGTGTGAGCGGAGGTGTTAGCAATATTTCGTTTTCATTCCGTGGTAATGACCGTGTCCGTGAAGCGATGCACTCGGCATTCTTGTATCATGCTGTGAAAGCGGGCATGGATATGGGAATTGTGAATGCAGGACAGCTTGAAATTTATGAGAACATTCCGAAGGATTTGCTTGAAAGAGTTGAGGATGTTTTATTGAACCGAAGACCTGATGCGACAGAACGACTTGTTGAGTTTGCTGAAAAAGTAAAAGGTAAAGGCAAAGAAACTGTTGTTGATAACAGCTGGAGAAATGAGACTGTTGAAAAACGTTTGGAACATTCGCTTGTGAAGGGCATTGTCGATTATATCGATACCGATATAGAAGAAGCCCGTCAAAAATACAGCAGACCGATTCAGGTTATCGAAGGTCCTTTGATGGACGGAATGAATATTGTCGGAGATTTATTCGGGCAGGGAAAAATGTTTCTTCCGCAGGTTGTGAAGAGCGCGCGTGTAATGAAAAAAGCTGTTGCTTATTTGACTCCTTTCATTGAAGCAGAAAAAACTGTCGATGCAAAACCAAAAGGGAAAATTCTTCTTGCGACAGTTAAAGGTGACGTTCATGATATTGGAAAAAATATTGTCGGAGTTGTTCTTGGATGTAATAATTATGAAGTGGTTGACCTTGGAGTTATGGTGCCGAGTGAAAAGATTCTTCAGACAGCAAGAGATATCAATGCTGATATAATCGGATTGAGCGGATTAATTACGCCGTCTCTCGATGAAATGGTTCACGTTGCGAAGGAAATGGAACGTGAAGGATTTAATGTGCCGCTGCTTATTGGAGGCGCAACAACTTCAAAAGTTCATACTGCGGTTAAGATAGAACAGAATTATAAACATGGTCAGACTGTTCACGTGCTTGACGCATCACGTTCAGTTCCCGTTGTGAGCAGTTTGCTTAGTGAAAAAAAGGATGAATTTGCAAAAAAGATAAAACAAGAATATACAAACCTTCGTGAGCACCATGCAAAATCACGCGCGGAAAAAAATCTTATTTCAATCAATGAAGCTAAGGATAATAAATTAAAAATCGATTGGGGTAAAACAGAAATCACGAAGCCGAATTTTGTTGGAGTTCAAAAATTTGAAAATTATCCTCTTGAAGAAATTGCTGAATTCATAGACTGGACACCGTTTTTCAGAACATGGGAGCTTGCGGGGAAATATCCGGATATATTAACCGATAAAGTAATCGGTGAGCAGGCAGCAAATTTATTTCTCGATGCTAAAAATATGCTGAAGAAAATTATCTCACAAAGATGGCTGAAAGCAAATGCAGTAATTGGAATCTGGAGAGCAAATTCAACCGGTGATGATATTGAATTATATACGGATGATAAACGCGACCGTTTGATAAACAAATTGCATACTTTAAGACAGCAAAGCAAAAAAGTTTCCGGAACACCGAATCTTGCGCTTTCGGATTTTGTTGCGCCGAAAGAAACCGGACGCGAAGATTATGTCGGCGGATTTGCTGTTACTTCAGGAATCGGCATTGAGAAGAAACTCGCAGAATTTGAACGCGATCATGACGATTATAATTTAATTATGCTTAAAGCTATGGCTGACCGTCTTGCAGAAGCATTTGCTGAGCTTATGCACAAAAAAGTCAGAACTGAAATTTGGGGCTATTCAAAAGATGAAAAACTTAGTAATGATGACCTTATAAAAGAAAAATATAAGGGCATTCGTCCGGCACCGGGATATCCTGCTTGCCCTGACCACACTGAAAAATGGATATTATTCGATTTGCTCAACGCAGAAAAAAATGTTGGCATAAAACTAACCGAACATCTTGCGATGTATCCTGCCTCATCTGTCAGCGGATTATATTTTGCTAATCCTGAATCAAAGTATTTCGGTCTTGGCAAAATTAATAAAGACCAGGTCGAAGATTATGCAAAACGTAAAAATATGAAAGTCGAAGAAGTAGAAAAATGGCTTTCACCAAATTTGTCATATTAAAATTTATTGACTGGTATAAAAGAAAAATTTATTAGTTCTATAAAACGAGGAACGGGAGAAGTGTTTCAAATTTTAAAACAAAATCCTCAATTAGATTTTTTTTCCGAAATTATAAAAGCCGCAATAAAGAATTACACTCCTAATGTTCAAGATGAGGGAACACGTTCTAGATATATCTATGAACTTGCAAACTTATCTCCAAATAAATCGAAAATTAGAAAAGCAATTTTAAAGGGGTTATCTGAAGGAAAAAATGATTCAGATACCCTTGACCAATTATATGGCATTGCTTATTTATATGCAAAACAAGGTGACAAAGAATTTTATAATGCTATTTATAAAAGGTATTTTAGCAATAGAATTAAACATGCGGATTCTTTGGGAGAATATGAAATTTTAAAATTAGATGGAATTAATGGACTAAAATATATTGCTGAAATCAGGGGAAGAAACTTAAAGAAAAATCCGCGTTATTGGAAAGATGATTCATTAATAAAGTCCTTTCAGGAAGATAATCCAAAGCTTGATGTATTGAAGGATTTGAAAAATGCCGGTAAAACGAATTCAAATATTAAAAGATACCTTGAAACAATTCAAAATTACAAAAGCCCTATCTTTAAAAAAGAAAAAATAAAAATTACTGCTGAATTTGTTGAGAAAAGGATTGCACAAAATAAAATTGTTCCGTTGCATGGAGATGAAATTAAACAACTATCAAAATCTGATATTTTAAAAATTGCAGATAACTTTCTTAAAGAAACGAAAAGAATACGAAAAGAAAAATATCTCAGAATTTTTTCTTACATTAAATTTCCATTTGGATATATGCCTTTATTAAAGGAAGCAAAACAGAAAGACAATAGAAAAGACAGATTAATTGAATTCGCGTGTGATTCGTTAAAGTTTTTTAAAAATAATAATATCAGAAGATTTGCGATAAAACAAATTCCTAAATCTAAATTTCCTTCAATATATATTAGTTTGCTTATCACTAATTATAAATCAGGCGATGGAAAAATGCTGACAAAACTTGTTAAAAAGGAAGAGCAACAATGGAAAATACATTCACTTGCAATGAGTTATATCGATTTATATAAGAAAAACAAAGCTAAAGACTGTAAACAACCTCTAATTGAATTATATGATAAATTAACTTGCGGACATTGCAGGCACGAGATTATAAAAATAATGATTGATAATAAGGTCTTACCATTTAAAATAAAAAAGGAAATTCACAGAGATAGTTATGAAGAGACGAGGAAACTTTGGAAAAAGCTTGTTAATTAAACTTGATTTGAAATAGGATTAAAAGTAATTTCCTTGTGTGAGCTGAGGAGTATCTCCATATAAAATTAAATAAATTTGATTATGGGCGAGAATCCCGAACCGGAACAGGACATCACTCCTGAACCTCAAAAAGAAAGTAAGCAACCACTTAATACCGATGCGGTCAGCATGTCATTAAGCTTAATTAATGAAAAGCTCGATTCTGCAATGCAGGATATTTCCCGCCTCAAAGAACGCCAGGATCTTACCGGGCATGAAGTTGACATTCTGCAGACTCAATCACATAAAGCAAAAAAATGGTATTCCGATACACCTGTATTAGTTTCAACGTTTGCCTTGCTTCTTTCTGCTGTGGCAACCTTGTATCCTATTTTTAAAGAGAAAGGATTACAAGAAGAAGCATATAAAACCCGTGCAAAAGAGATTGTTCAAAGACTCACAGAAATTCAAACTACACTTGCATCCTCTGGAATTAATTATAATAGCATTTTTGCCAGCACCCAAGCAGAGGCAAGCAACCTGCTTGATGAAGCAATTTCGATCTCTGATGTTGATCCGTCTTATCTTAATGATGCAGGCTATGTAGTATTAATTAATCATGCATTTACATTAAATAAAACCGAACGCATAAAAGATTTATTATCGAGGGCTGTTAATATAGTCGATGATACACCAACGCATTATGCAATAAAAAATTCTGAAGCTAATTATTATTTCAATATTAAAAAAGATAGTATAATGGGAAGAAATTCCATACGAGATGCAATACGAATGACTGAAGAACAGCAAATCAGCGACGATTTAAGAAGAGCAAATATAGCTCAGGAATATATACTTTGGTGCAATTATGAATTCAATAATAGTAATTTTAAATTTGCCGAACAGTTACTTGAAAAAGCGGAAGAATTAATAGTTAAACGAACTGATGATTGGAGATATAAAAATTATGCAGCATATAATAGTGCAATTCAATGGAGAGCTTATATTGATACAATGAAAGCTAAAAGCCCTAATTTCTTCCGTTAAAAATTTCTTACAAGTGAAATCCATCCGGGTTCTTCGCCAAGATATGGTTCAGGTGAGCCCGTTCGTTCAACCTGAATTTCATTCATTAAAACTCGTTTTGCGTTGTTACATCCACAGTCTTGCATAAGCTTCATAAAATCTTCGGGTTTATAAAACTGAACGAAGTCGAGCTTTGCGTATTCTTTTATTTTACGGAACACTTCTGTTCCATAAATTCTGTTTGTTTCACAGATTGATTCTGCAGCTAATCCGAAATCACCTGCATAATACGCACCGCCTGAAATAAAATAAGTAATAATATTTCTTAAATCTTTTTCGTGAAGATAATATGTAATTCCCTCCATCACAAGCAGATGCGGTTTTGATTTGTCGAATCCGTTTTCTTTTAATGAAATTTCAAGACAAGAAATATCTGTTATATCGCACTCGATAAATTTTATAATCGGAAATTTTCCATTAGTGATTTCAGCTTTTTCTTTCATCAGATATTTGTCGACATCAAAAATTTTGCTCTGCGGAAATAATGATGCAAGTTCAATCGACATCGGAGCAATTCCTGCGGCCATGATTATAACCTGCCCATCAGGAAACATATTTAAAAAATCCACACATGCTTTCCGAATAAAAAATTTCCGATTGCTGACTGATTGCGTGTGCATGTAATTTTCTTTTTCGCTGTACCATCCGTAAAGTTCATCGCCTTCGCTCAAATCAAGATTTTTAGAATACTCCTGTGCTTCTTTGCTTTGCCATATTTCAGGTCTTGTCCAGTTCAATACCAACGCCGATGTTGCAGAAATTTTCATTAATTCAATTTTAATATTTGAATTAGTATTTTATTAAGCGTCAAATTATTAATAATAACATTTAATCTAAAGGTAAATGGAAATTTATAAATATTGTCCTGATTATGATAAGTTTACTTTTTCTAATTTAGAAAATTCTATTATACATTTTACACCTGTTGGCAATTTAAATGATCCATTTGATGGTTTTATATACTCTAAATATATTGGAACAAAATCAGATATTGAAAAATTCTTAAGAAATAGAATGCATATTACGAATTTATCGACAATTGAATCTATATTAGAAAATTTACAACCAGTAGGATTTGGATTATATAATGCAAAAGCTGCTGAATATCACTTTGGCGAATTAGAGAATTTTTGTGTAAGTTCGTTCACTCGTGAACATAAGAATATTTTGATGTGGTCGCATTATGCTAATTACCATAAAGGTATATGCTTGAAGTTTGAAAGTTATGAAGATAAAAAAAATAATGGCTTTTGGTTTAACGAATCTGTTACACCTGTGGAAATAGAAATGTTTAATAATTTTTCACCACTATATAGAGTAAAGTATTCCCAAAACATTTCTGTATACAATGGAATCATTGATGGTTCATATCAAACATTTCAATTTGCAATTACAAAAGCTATAAACTGGCAATATGAACATGAATATAGACTTATTCAGAAATTAGATACTTATGGAAAATTAAATTTTGAAATAAATAAAGAGCATTTAAAAGCAGTTTATCTTGGTCTGAAGTCAAATGAAAATGTGAAAATGAAAATTATTGAAGTTTTGAAACAAAATTATCAACAAAAAGGGTATAATGTTGAACTTTATCAGGCAAAGAGGGTTGTAGGAAAATTTGAAATAGATTTTGATTCTTTAAATTATTAGTATGGTCTTTTCTAACTTCCTTTATATAAACCCCATATTTTGATATTTTAACAAATAATTTGAAATTATGAAAAAAATAATAGCAATCGTCTTATTTCTCTTTTTGTGCGGAAGCGCAAATGCTCAATTTATTAACAAATTTTCCATTTATGGCGGTGTCATATCAGGATGGCATATTCCAAAAGTTGATGAGCTCAATGTCGAGCTTCGCAAAGCAGGACTTCCGGATTTGCCCACAAGCGGTTACTTTATTCTCGGAGGTGGGGGAGCAATGGATGTTCCTAAAGTTAACTGGTTGAGAGTCGGCGGTTTTGGCGCAAGTCTTTCAAAAACTGTCAAAACAGTTACTCCCGATAATATAACGAAACAGGTTGTTTATCAAATGGGTATGGGTGGATTGAGTCTTGAATACATAAAACCGCTTTCTAAGAGAATTGATTTTACTGCGGGAGCTAACTTAACAACGGGTGAGCTTACTCTGAAAATTTATCAGCATAACCCGAATTTCGGAAGTTTTACAACACTGTGGAATGAATTTGTAAATTCTTCATCCACGCAAAATTTCTCTCAGACGATAAATCAAAGATTTTACAGTGTTCAACCTAAAGTCGGTTTCGGATTTTTATTGACTGATTTACTTTATACTAAAATCAATGCGGGATATATGTTCACTGCAAATGACGGCTGGGTAGCGGAAAACGGTGCAGATGTTACCGGTGTTCCCTCAGGAATAAAAGCAGACGGTTTTACCTTTGATTTAAGCTTAAACGTCGGTTTATTCTTTAAATAATTTTTATCGAAGTTCATAATTAATCATATAATATCAGCGTTGATTCAGCGTCAAAATAGTTAATGAAAAATTTTCTCATTACCGGCGGAGCCGGATTTATCGGCAGTAATTTCGTAAAATACATTTTAGAAAACACAGATTACAACGTTTTCAATTATGATAAGCTAACTTATGCAGGAAATCTTGAAAACTTAACCGATATTGAAAACAATCCGCGCTATAAATTCATAAAAGGTGATATTTGCCACCTTGATGAAGTCGGTGAAGCATTGAGAACAAATAACATAGACACGATTGTTAACTTTGCGGCAGAATCTCACGTTGACAGAAGCATTCTCGGTTCACGTGAGTTTGTTGTTACGAATGTTTTAGGAACGGAAGTTCTTCTCGATTATTTTAAAACATTAGAACTTGAAAAATTTTTGCAGGTCTCGACAGATGAGGTTTACGGAACACTGCCTGAAGATGATAAATCGATAAAATTCACCGAAGAAACTCCGCTTGCGCCTAACAGTCCTTACTCAGCGAGCAAGGCATCTGCTGATATGCTGTGCAGGGCTTATTATCACACTCATCATTTGCCGGTTCTTGTAACAAGATGTTCCAATAATTATGGGCCTTACCAGTTTCCTGAAAAGCTAATACCGCTTATGATTGCAAAAGCGCTTGATGGAGAGAAGCTCCCTGTCTATGGTGACGGAAAAAATGTCCGTGACTGGCTTTATGTTGATGACCATTGTTCCGGGATTCTTGCAGTGCTTGAAAAAGGAAAGTATGGAGAAGTTTATAACATCGGCGGCAACAATGAGTGGTACAACATCGACATTGTGAAATTGATTTTAGAAAAGCTTGGAAAATCCGAAGACCAGATTACTTATGTCAAAGACCGTCCCGGTCATGACAGGCGTTATGCGATTGATTCATCTAAAATTATGAATGAACTTGGGTGGGCTCCAAAATACCAGTTCCCTGAAGGTATCGAGAAGACAATAAAATGGTACCTTGATAATCAGAACTGGTGGAGGAAAGTTATGAGTGGTGAATATCAGAATTACTTCGATAAAAATTATTCTTCGAAATTATAATTCTCAAATCTTTATAAGAACTTTAAGAAATCTAACCCAGCCATTATAGAATCTTACAATTGCTTTCAATGGATTAACTTTTAAAGTTCCCCCGCGTGATTTTATTGCTGCTTTATTCATTTTTTCTCCCTCAAAAACCTTTCGGCGCATTAGGAATCGAAAAAAGAGAAAAAGGTTACTAAAATTATTGACAATTAAACATCTTCCAGCGATGCTCTTATCATGTCCTGTAATCCTTGTGCTTCTGAAAAATTTCCGCCTTCGGGTCCATCCTGATAATCGTGTTCTTCCAATATATGTCTTTCAGCTTCACTTACTACATGCTCTTCACTACCCGTAACTTCGTAGTTGCAGACATCAACTGTCTGGAACTTTGAACAAACAAATCTTTTTTGTGAGTTTGAGTTTCCCATATCAATTTGTTTTAAATTAAAAAGAAAAATTATTTAGCGCAAAAAGAAAAAATGTTTATATATAATAAAAAAAAATAAACATATTTTGAGCATAAAATAAATAAATTCATTGTTTTTTAAATAAAAATACGGTTTTTTATAGATAATGACTGCCGAATTTATAATAAAAAATTCATAGTTTAACCAATTAATCTATGGAAAATACAAAGCTTTTTTATCTATTAAAATCATTTTCAAAAACGGACTTAAAGGAGCTTAATAAATTTATTAATTCTCCTTTTCATAACAGCAATAAAAAAATAATAGAGCTTTTGATTCTTCTTCAGAAATATTTGAATAAACCTAATGATAAAGCTCCAAAAATTGAATTTGTTTTTTCTCAGATTTATCCGGGTAAAAAATACAACTCATTCATAATACGGAATCTTTTTTCAAACATGGTAAAACTGATTGAAGAATTTATTTCTATTTCAATGCTCAAGGAAAATACGCAAATAAAGGAAAAACAGATTTTGCAGAACTTAAGAATGAACAATCACGAAAGCTTATATGAGAAAAAAATTGAAGAGATTTTCAAAGAATTGAAAAAGACAAAAGTTAAAGATGAAAAATATTTTCTTGAATTGCACGATTTGCTTTTTGAGAGAAGAATGTTTGAAGAGCAGCAGCTTCATCCGGGAAAGCGGCAGAAAGCTTATGACAGTATTACTGAAGAAACCAATTGCCTTATCTCATTTTTTGTAACGTTGATGTTGAAAAAATATTTTAACATAACAAACTACAAAAGAACAGTTAATTTTTCGTATAACATGCATCTGTACCGGGATGTGATGAAGATTCTTGAAACAAACAAAAGCTTGTATAAAGACAATATCTTGCTTGAAATATTTCACAGTTTTTTAGTTTTGTATGAAACTAAAAATGATAATGGACTTTATTTTAAGATAAAATCTCTTGTTCTTGAAAATAAAAACCGCATTCCGTCTGATGATTACAAAAACTTCGGGATAGAATTGTATAATTATGCTAAATCAAGAAGAATGGTGAAAGACCCTGAGTTCAAAACTGAAAGCTATGAGTTGTTAAAACAGCTTGTGCAGGAAGATGTATTCACTGAGGAGGGATATATGACTGCACATTCATACATAAACATTGCGGCATCCGCGTTTCTTGAAAAAGATTTTAAATGGGCTGAAAATTTTATTGAAGATTACAAAGATAAAATAATACCAAGCCAGAAAGAAAATGCTTACAATTATAATTTAGCTGTGTTTAATTACCTTAAAGGATATGAGTCAAAAGATATTGCAGTTAAACATAAATACTATAACCAATCCCTTGAAATTATATCGCGTGTTAAAAGCGAAGATTTTTATTATATGACACGAATTAAAAAAAATCAGATAAAAATTTATTATGAATTAAATGAAAATAATAATCTGGATAACACCTCGACAGCATTCAGGCAGTATTTAAATCAAAATGATAGAATGTCAAATGAGTTCAAAGAACTAAATTTCACGTTTCTTGGTTACATACAAAAACTGAAAACTCTACGTCATAATCCCTCCAAACTACAGGCAAAAAAATTAGTAAATGAAATAGAGGAAAAAGAAAAGATGGAATTAAAATCCTGGTTCATCGATAGGATAAAAGAAATTCAGAAATCTTTATAAAATTGCAGTTATTTTACGCATTTTGAATCCTAAATGGTTTGAAAATTAAAATTATTGCTTATATTTTTAATATTGTCTTAAAAATTTTATCTCGCAAAAAATGTCAATAAAAGTTGAAAATTTAACAAAATTTTACGGTTCTCAGGCAGCAGTTAACAATATTTCGTTTGAAATTAACAAAGGCGAAATTGTAGGGTTTCTTGGTCCAAACGGAGCAGGAAAATCAACGACCATGAAAATGATTACCACTTATTTGACTCCTAACGACGGCAAAATTTTGGTTGATGGGCTTGATACTGAAAGCGAATCATTAAATGTCCGCAAAAAAATCGGATATCTTCCTGAAACAAATGCGCTATATCAGGATATGAACGTTGTTGATTATCTCAAGTTCGCGGCAGAACTTGAAGGAGTTGAGAAATCAAAAATTAAAAGTTCAGTTGAAAAAATGATTGAGCTTTGCGGATTAGGCGATGTTAAGCACAAAGACATAGGTCAGCTTTCAAAAGGATATAAACAAAGAGTCGGTCTTGCGCAGGCAATGGTACATGACCCCGACGTTTTAATTCTTGATGAACCGACTTCCGGTTTAGACCCAAACCAGATTATCGAGATAAGAAAATTAATTAAAAATCTCGGCAAGCATAAAACTCTTATTCTTTCCACTCATATACTTCAGGAAGTTCAGGCAACCTGCGACAGAGTTCTCATTATTAACAAAGGCGAGATAGTTGCAGACGGAACGCCCGACCAGCTTCAACAAAGATTCCAGGGACAAATTTTAATTGAATTAATTGTAAAGAAAGATAATTCAACTAACAGGGAAGCTGTTCTTGAAGTAATCAGAAACATCAAAGGAGTTGATAAAGCTAAATTCGATTCCGAAGATAACAAATCGTGGAAGTTTGAAATTTCATCAGGCAAAGGTTTGGATATCCGTGAGGAACTATTCAATAAAATTGTCGGAATGAAACTTGTAATTCTTGGTCTTCATCAGGAAGTAACTTCACTCGAGGACATTTTCAGGGAACTGACCTTAAATTAATTTTTGCCATACTAACAGAACTCAATAATAAAATAAGTAGATGAACAATATATTAACAATAAGCAAGAAAGAATTAAAATCATATTTTCTGTCTCCTGTTGCATACATAGTCATAATAGGATTTTTGCTTGCAGCAGGTTTTCTTTTTACTAAAGATTTATTTCTGATGGGAGTTGTTTCAATCAGGTTTTTATTTGAAAGCATCTGGTTTCTTCTTCTTTTTGTCTTTATAATCCCGGCTATCACAATGGGAACGTTTTCTGAAGAGAAAAGATCGGGAACTATGGAGCTTTTATTAACAAAACCAATTACCGATACACAGCTTATGCTTGGTAAGTTTCTTGCATCCCTTATTTTTGCCGTAATCATAATAATCCCGACAATCGTTTATATAATATCCCTCAAATATCTCGGCGCAATAGATTTAGGTCCGGTTATTTCGATGTATTTAGGTTTTATTTTACTATTTGCATTTCTTGTCAGCATCGGAATTTTTACTTCTTCTTTGACACAATATCAGGTTATTTCTTTTATTATAAGCTTCTTAATCATGGCGGTGTTTTTCATGCTGTATATATTTACTAATTATATTCCTTTGCTGTCAGTTCCAATTATAGATTATTTTAATCCTTTTATACATATGAATAATATGTTCCGCGGGGTTATTGATTCAAGAGATTTAATTTATTTTATATCAGGCACAATTATATTTTTAATATTAACGAAACTTTCGATTGAAAGTAGAAAATGGTAAACTCAAACGAATGAATAAAAACGAAACTAAAAAACAAGCAATAGTAATTGCAGTCATCGCAATCGGAATACTAATTGCCGTTAATATAATTTCTTCAACGGTTTTTACGCGTATTGACCTAACAAAAAATAAAACTTATACGCTTTCTCCAATCAGCAAACAAATTGTCGGAAATCTTGATGACAAAATGGTTGTGAAAGTTTTTTTCAGCGATAATTTGCCTCCTCCTTACAACAATCTAAGAACTCAGGTTAAAGATATTTTAAGCGATTACAGAACATACTCAAACGGAAATCTTAATTATGAATTTTATAATCCTACAGGTGAAGGTGAAAATGATGAGTTAAGCAAAGAAGCGCAGAAATACGGAATACAGCCGGTTCAGATGCAGGTAACTGAAAAAGACAAGTTTGAAGTTAAAGCCGCATATATGGGAATGGTTTTTCTTTATGGAGGAAAACAAGAGACTATCCCGTTCATACAATCAATCGGTACGCTTGAATATGACATTACGACAAAAATTAAGACATTAATAACCACACAAAAAATTAAAATCGGATATCTGCAGGGCTCAGGTTCGGTTGATATGTCGAAGCTTCAGCAAATTTCAAAAGGATTAAGTGATCAGTATGAATTAGTACCTGTCACGCTTGGCTTAAACAAAGCAATACCCGATGATATTAAAACGTTTATGGTATTAGGACCACTTGAAGCTGTTCCTGAAAATCAGAAATACATGATTGACCAATTCGTTATGCGAGGAGGAAATGTGTTATGGCTTATTCAGAAAGTAACTCCAAATTTTCAGCAGCAGATTGTTCTTGGCGAGCCCGTTGAGAATAATCTCGATGATTTACTTTTGAATTATGGAATAAAAGTTAATGCTGATTTAATCAGAGATTTGCAGTGCGGACAGGTTACTGTTCAATCGCAAATAGGATTTCCGATTTCAGTTAATTACCCTTACTTCCCGGTTGTTACAAATATAAACAGAAACATTGCGGCATTCGCAGGCATTCAGAGTGTTACTTTATCATTTGTCAGCTCAATTGATTTAAATGCAGCGCAGGGCAAGGGAATAACATCGGATTATTTATTACAGACCTCCGACAAATCCGGCAAAGCCGAAGGATTTTTTCTTTTGAATCTTGAGCAGTTCAATAATATGACTCAAAAGTCGGTTGACAGTATGTTTAATCAAAAAGGATACGTTGTCGGCGCAGCTTACACAGGACGATTCAAAAGTTTCTATGCAGGAAAAACCCCTCCTTCGGATACTACTACAGGTTCGGGTGCAATTACAATTGAACAATTAAATGAATCACAGAAGGATTCTAAAATGATTGTAATAGGCGATGCAGATTTTATAAACGAAGAGCAAAGACCGCCAAAAGATAACATAACATTTTTCTTAAATGCAGTTGAATATTTAGCAGATGATGCAGGTCTTACCCAAATAAGAGGAAAAGAAACATCCGATCCTCCAATTGAAGAAACTTCTGAAGGTTCAAAGACTTTTATAAAATATTTTAATATTATTTTCCCGCCGGCTATAATTCTAATTATAGGATTAATTGTCTGGCAAAGAAGAAAATCCAGAAAAAAAGATTTAATGTCTTCATAAAGCACAAAAGATAAAATTAAATTTGAAATATGAAAAATAACAGAATATACTTATACGGAGCAATATTAGTTGTATTGGTAGTAATAGCTTATTTTTTGACTGCTGAAAAAGGACCAAGAACAACTACCGAAAAAACTTTTTCGGAACAGTTTTTTAATGTTGATTCAGCTGCGGTTGACCGTCTGGAATTTGAGCATCAGGGTAAAAAATATACTTTCTCTAAAGTTTCAGGATTCTGGAGATTGACCGACCCAATTGACTATCCGTTAAATCAGGATATTGTTGCCAATGCCATTTCAAATATAAGCAGTTATAAGCTTGCTAGCATTGTCTCGACTAATCCGGCAAGAAAAGATTCTTATGGTTTCAATGATACAACTTATACAAAAGTAACTGTTTACCAGGGCGGAACAAATTTGGGGACGATCCTAATCGGGAATTCCGCAGGTGGCGCTTCACAGACATTCTTAAAGTCACCAGATTCGGATGAAATTTATCTTGCAGAAAATTTTCTATACAATAACTTCGTAAAACCCTCAAATTCATATAACGACTGGAGAGACTTGCTTATTCTTTCGATTCCGAAGACAAGCATAAACTCTCTCGAATACATAGGTCCTGAAAATTTTACTTTAGTAAAAGACTCAACCGGCAAATTTGCTATTGCGGGTCAGCCTGCTGACTCAAACATTGTTGACGGAGTGTTAAATCTTCTTGGCAATTTTAATACCCAGACATTTAGTGACACGCCTTTGCCTCCTGATACTAAATTTACAAATACAGTTAAAATTAACTGGGATAAAGTTACTGAGTTAAATTTTCTCAAAACAGGTGATTCTACTGATGTAAATTATCTTTTAAAGGTCAGTGGAAACAACCAAATCTTTAAGTTCAATAAAGCTTTGGCTGATAATATACTTAAAACCAAAGCAGAATTTCTTGGAACTAAAAAATAGTAACAGTTAGTTTAAATAGTGTTAATTATTTGATTTATTAATGATTAAATATTGTATATATTAATAGTCTATGATTTCTTTAATTGGTGTAATAATAATTAGTTATTTTATCGGTTCCATCCCTTTTGCTCTGATTGTCGGCAAGCTTTTTAAAAATATTGACATAAGAAAATATGGCAGCGGAAATCTCGGCTCGACAAATGCTATCCGTGTTTTAGGTCTTCCACTCGGTTTATTCGTTCAGGCGCTTGATATTGCAAAAGGTGTAATTGCAGTTGTGATTGTCCCCTACATATTTTTTTCTCAATTACCTTTTCCTAACGCAACTCCGTTTGAGGATATTACCATAGTAAAAATAATCGCAGGCATCAGCGCCGTTCTGGGACATACTTTTTCCGTTTTTGTTAATTTCAAGGGGGGAAAGGGAATTAATACCGCATTAGGAATGCTTATCATGCTTGCTCCGGTGGATGTTTTAATCAGCGTGGGAATATTTATTATTATTCTGTTATTCTCAGGTTATGTATCACTCGGTTCAATAGTCGCAGCATTTTTCTTTCCGGTCAGCATGTTTGTCCGCGAGAATATTTTTAACAGCGATATATACGGATATAATACTCTTATATTTTTCAGTATAGCAATTTCTCTTCTTCTAATTTATAATCACAGAACAAATATCTGGAGGCTATTGCGCGGAAATGAAAACCGTTTTGATAAGCTCTGGAAGTTCCGTTTTATAAAAATAAAAACTCCCATTAAATAATTTCTTTTAATTCTTAAACTGCGTTTATGAAAATATCAGTCCTTGGAGCAGGCGGGTGGGGAACAACTCTCTCAATTCTGCTGAATTCCAACGGACATAATGTGACTCTTTGGGAATTTAATCCGGAGTATGCAAAAACCCTCGGAAGCTACAGAGAAAATTTTTATTATCTTCCAAAGATAAAAATTCCGCAGAAAATTGAAATTACAAACGACCTTGTTAAAGCAGTATCAGGCAGGGAATTGATTGTAATAGCCACTCCTACACAATATATAAGAGACAGTTTTAAGCAACTATCTGATTTTGATTTCAAAGACACGATAATTGTTAACGTTTCAAAAGGAATTGAAATCGGAACGCTCAAACTTGTAAATGAGATAATTACTGACGTTCTGAAAAAAGTTAACCCTGACAAAATTTCCTGCCTTTCAGGTCCTTCACATGCAGAAGAAGTCGCAAGAAAAATTCCTACCGTCGTTGTCTGCGCAAATCCTGATATGGAAATTGCAAAGACAATTCAGACAGCATTTTCAAATGATTATTTCAGGGTTTATACCTCTACCGATATAATCGGAGTTGAGCTCGGCGGCGCATTAAAAAACGTTATCGCTATTGCCGCCGGAATAACCGATGGAGCACGATTTGGGGATAATACAAAAGCCGCACTTATGACACGCGGCATAAACGAAATAATGAATCTCGGTTTGAAACTGGGGGCAAAACGCGAAACATTTTTCGGATTATCGGGAATAGGTGACTTAATTGTAACTTGTTCATCCAAGCATTCAAGAAACCGTTTTGTCGGTGAAGAAATCGGAAAAGGAAAAAAATTGAAAGAAGTTTTAGCCGATATGAAAATGGTAGCCGAAGGTATTTCAACCGCAAAATCAATTCATCAGCTTTCAGAAAAGCTTAAAATAGAAATGCCCATTTGCGAGCAGGTATATCAGATTTTATTCAACGATAAAAATCCAATCGAAGCCACTAATGAGTTAATGGTGCGCACTTTGAAGGAAGAAAATTAATCTTATTCTGTCATTCTTCAAAGAAGTTAAAAGAGATACTTTCATTCTTTACTCCGCATAGTTTCTTAAATAAATTCTTTGTAATTTAAACCTTGTCATTTCTATTTTAGTCTAAAATTTAGTTTTTAACTAAACCTTCCACAACATGAAACTAATTAAGCTCAGTGTCTATTTAGTTTTAATTTTCATAATAATTTTTTTAGTAACGCGAAAAACCGCTCCTGTGCTTTCAGACCCTGTGAAGATGGTTGAATCTCCCGGCACTTACACATCAATGCCGTTCAGTGAATTCAGGAAAGTTCTTCCTGCGCGTTTTCAATACATAAAAGATGAAAGCAGTTTTCTTGAGCCATACGATAAAGATAAATTTGCGCTTGTTGAAAGTTCAGTTCAAAACGTTACGGATGAGCAATTGATTGCTTTGCTTTATTGCACGCCAAATATGGGGCTTGGACAATACCGTCTTGAAACAATAACAGTGCCTCCTGCGAATGTTACATCATTTCAATTTGAACAGGGAATGATGGGATGGTTTTGGTTTTATGGAACGTTCATTGACAGTACAGGCAACACCGCTTCATACATGTATTACATTTTCCGACTCGATATGTTCTCACCGGACTTAAGAGCAAAGTTAAATCTGCCGATGGGTTCAACGACATATTATTACATTGCCTCCGGAGTAGGAAAAGGAAATGAATGGAGTTACTCACCATTTAAAATTTGCAGAGGCGAATATAAAATACAAAACGATTCTGTTTTTTCGTTTACAGGACTTGATTTGCCAACAGGATGGAGCTTTACTTTAAACAGCACGGGTGTTGGAAAATTTAATATATCATCTTACTGGCTTGATTCAACTTCTAAAAATCAGGGATTTGATGCCGACATAAAAACTGCACGTCAGCCGTTTTTCAATGGTCCGCAGGGGTGTGCGCCGTGTGAAGGCGGAGCAGGAAGTCTATATTTTTCGTATACACAACTTCATTCAAGCGCAGCGCTTACAGTAAATGATTCCATATCAAATCATACCAACGGCACGGGATGGCTTGACAGACAGTGGCTCAACGGACAAGTCTCGACGATTTATCTTAATCTTCTTGCAAACAGTATGGGAATGTTCAAAGAAGCTACGGGCGGACTTGGAAAATATGTCTGGTTAAATTTGCATTTGACTGACAGCTTGCAATATATGATTTATAGTTTTCTTCCGCTTGATTCGCCTGTAGTAGTCGGCACAAAATTCAATACAACACAAAATCGTTACGGATATAAAACAGAATGGAGTTTATCGGGAACAGCAGAAGTTTTAGAAACAACAGTTCTTAATGGAATTACATTTCCTTTAAAGTATAAACTTTCAACAAGAGAGGGAAATGTAATCTTAGATGCCGGAAAATTTAATAAGTCCATAAGTATTGATCCTTCTAATAATATTCACTGGGATGGTTCGGGAATTGTTTATGATTCGACGGGAAGCAAAATGATTGGAACCGGTTTTTTGGAAGCAAATGAATTTGCAGACCCGACGACATACACGACAAATCTTTTGCAATCAATTGGCTTGCCCGCAACGGATGGTAATCTGCAAATGTTTGGAACCACAAGCCAGTTAACAGTTTCTGAAGGGCTTCCAAGCTTGGTTGTGGCAATTTTAGTTGTATTAGCTGTTTTGATATTACTGATAATGTTTATAAAAACACTTTTCGGCAAATCTAAAGCTAAAATACAAAAAAGTTAGAAAATTATTAAAATGTGTATTGAAAGTGGAACTTAATTTTCGTATGTTTGTTATACTTTCAGTGCCAGGAAAGAAAACTTCAAAAAAAGTTTAATATATATTCATAAATAACTTGTTTTCGCGAATTATTTTTATTATATTGATAGTTCGTGCATAAAACGATAATGTTCTTTGTTATTGCAAAATAACACTATAAATAAAGAAAAGAGTTTATAGTGTCCATAGATTTCTAAGAGAAAACCTTGAGCAGGAAAAATTCTTCAAAGTTTAATTACTATGGAGAGTTTGATCCTGGCTCAGGACGAACGCTGGCGGCGTGCTTAATACATGCAAGTCGACTTGTCTTGCGGTAGCAATATCGTAAGAAGAGTGGCGCACGGGTGCGTAACGCGTAGGTAATCTGCCTTTGGGTCTGCCATAATCCAGCGAAAGCTGGACTAATATCAGATGATGCAGCGGCACCACATGGTGACAGTTGTTAAAGTTTCGACGCCCAAAGATGAGCCTGCGTCCCATTAGGTAGTTGGTAGAGTAAAAGCCTACCAAGCCAACGATGGGTAGCTGGTCTGAGAGGACGATCAGCCACACTGGAACTGAGACACGGTCCAGACTCCTACGGGAGGCAGCAGTAAGGAATATTGCTCAATGGCCGAAAGGCTGAAGCAGCAACGCCGCGTGAGGGATGAAGGGCTTTTGCTCGTAAACCTCTGTAAAATGGGAAAAATATCCTACCTTGTAGGATTGATTGTACCATTAGAGTAAGCCCCGGCTAACTACGTGCCAGCAGCCGCGGTAATACGTAGGGGGCAAGCGTTGTCCGGATTTACTGGGTGTAAAGGGTGCTCAGGCGGATTAGTAAGTCAGAGGTGAAACCCCGAAGCTTAACTTCGGAACTGCCTTTGATACTGCTAGTCTAGAGTTTGGGAGAGGCGAGTGGAATGTCTGGTGTAGCAGTGAAATGCGTAGATATCAGACAGAACACCAATGGCGAAGGCAGCTCGCTGGTCCAATACTGACGCTAAAGCACGAAAGCGTGGGGAGCAAACAGGATTAGATACCCTGGTAGTCCACGCCCTAAACGATGAGTACTAGACGTTGGGGTTTTTAAACTTCAGTGTCTTAGCTAACGCATTAAGTACTCCACCTGGGAAGTACGATCGCAAGGTTGAAACTCAAAGGAATTGACGGGGGCCCGCACAAGCAGTGGAGCATGTGGTTCAATTCGATGCAACGCGAAGAACCTTACCTAGGCTTGAAATTTAGGGAAAAGCCGATGAAAGTCGGTGTTCCGGCAACGGAGCCCTAAACAGGTGCTGCATGGCTGTCGTCAGCTCGTGCCGTGAGGTGTTGGGTTAAGTCCCGCAACGAGCGCAACCCCTTTTCTTAGTTGCCATCAGGTGAAGCTGGGCACTCTAAGGAGACTGCCTACGCAAGTAGAGAGGAAGGTGGGGATGACGTCAAGTCCGCATGGCCCTTACGCCTAGGGCCACACACGTGCTACAATGGTCACTACAAAGGGCAGCAATACCGCGAGGTGGAGCCAATCCCTAAAAAGTGATCTCAGTTCGGATTGGAGTCTGCAACTCGACTCCATGAAGCTGGAATTGCTAGTAATCGCGCATCAGCACGGCGCGGTGAATACGTTCCCGGGCCTTGTACACACCGCCCGTCAAGCCATGGAAGCTGGGGGTACCCGAAGCCGCCTTTAACAAGCGTCTAAGGTAAAACCAGTGACTGGGGCTAAGTCGTAACAAGGTAGCCGTACCGGAAGGTGCGGCTGGATTACCTCCTTTCAAAGAGAATATTTTGTATCAAGGTTTTTCTCTTGTCTCTATGGGCACTTTAAAGTTTATAATAACTTCATTAATTTTTGGAACCATCGCACTCGAGGTTGTGTTAGACAAATGCAGCACAATGCTGCAAGTCGAAATCTTCGAGATGTAAATCAAATCGAATATTCGGGAAGCCGAATACAAATTCCCTCTGAGATGGCTGGTGGTTTAGATGAAATGGTGCTCTAACATTGCATCCGGTTTTTCTAAATCATGGGCCTATAGCTCAGTTGGTTAGAGCGCACGCCTGATAAGCGTGAGGTCTGTGGTTCAAATCCACATAGGCCCACTGAAGATTAGGGTGCAATTAAGCTCAAATCAATCTGTTCTGAAAAATGAGAGGGGATATAGCTTAGTTGGTAAAGCATGCGGTTTGCACCCGCAAGTCAGCGGTTCGATTCCGCTTATCTCCACTTTCAACAAAATCATATATTTTTTATAAAATATAATGGATTTTGTTTGTTCTTTGAAATTCATCGTCCTTATAACGAGTAAATAATTGATGCTCATCTGTATCAATTGCTGTCAAATAACCAAAATAGAGTTTTGGCAAAGTTACAAAGGGCGTGCGGCGGATGCCTTGGCACTGGTAGGCGATGAAGGACGTGGCTACCTGCGATAAGCCCCGGCAAGATGGAAACAATCTTGGACCCGGGGATTTCCGAATCGGACAACCGGCTACAAGTAATG